>CADAAN010000035.1 GCA_902785935.1 uncultured Pseudomonadota bacterium | reverse complement strand
GTAACCCGAAAAATATTTGATAAGGCCGCTTATTTTTGTTTGAAGCGAAATCGTGCGCGCAAAATCTTCTAAGTAAATGATGTGAACACCTTGGCTGATAAGCACGTTTTCAAGATTTTGCAAACGGCCTTTTTCAATAAATGCATGTGCCGTAATGACATACGAGAGTTTAAGCGTTTCAATGCATGACGCAAAAGGTTTTTCTCCGAATGAAAAATTAAGCATAACAGGTACTTTATCGATACTTTGCAAAGCATAAAAAGATACCAAAGCTGCAAGCGAATTAGGTAACATCAAACCGACATATTTCTGTTCTATATTTAGGGCTTTCAGCCCTTGTCCCAAGATATCGGATTTTTTTATCAAGGCGGCATATGAAAGCGGTTTTCTTTCAATATCCTCCGCAATTTTATGTGATTTTCCGTACATTTCGGCGGCCTTTAAGAGCGCTTCAAAAAGCGGTTCATCGATGTGGCTTGTTTGATAAAGCATTTCGGTCATCATGTCATACAACTGCATAGAAATATGATGACGCTGCTCGCGATGTGTCAAATTTTGCGGCGCATTCAAACGCTTCGGGGGCAAAAATGTCAGTTCAATTTTTGGAAAATAGCGCGTTTTAATCTTGTTTTTAAGGTACGAAAATTTGCTTAAATTAGCACCGCTTATACGTACGGGGACAACACGTGCGCCCGTTTTACAGGCAATCATGCCGGCGCCTTCGTATATTTTCATTAAACCGCCTGTTGTTGTGATGCGGCCTTCGGGAAAAATCATCACCCGCTTGCCTGACTTAATCTGAGCGATAAGAGCGCGCATTGACATCGGATTTGTCGGATTTAAGGGTGTGAAATCAACAAAGAGCGCAAAAAACTTCATCACCTTTTTTTCAGCCCAAGTCGTATTGACCGCAAATGTGATATCGTCGTCTGTAAATGCGGCAAGCAAAAGCCCGTCTAAAAGCGATGTATGGTTGGCAACCAATAAGGCATTTTTGCCGGCTTTTTTGATGTTACGGATGCCTTTGACCTTGATATGGAAAAACAGCTCAAACACGGCTCTTAAAATAGAACGCCAAAACGCATTCGGCAATAATTTGCATATGTATAAAAACACACCGACACTCATCAATGCAACACATAAAAACAGTTCTGAAATCGTCAAGCCCGCAAACAGTAATAAAATTGCCAGGACGGAAATCAAAACCATTCCGAGTGCATTGAAAATATTATTGCCGGCGATGACACTTGCGAGATAAGCTTTGGGTGCCGTCTTTTGCATCATTGTATTGAGCGGTACAATATAAAAACCACCGAAGAACGCCATGATAAAAATGGCAAAACAGATTGAAAAACCGTTTTCTTTGCTTAAAAAAACACCAAGCGTCACGGGTAAAGACGGCGTTTGATAATTTTCAGTCAACAAATACAAAAGATAAAAACATACGCCCATCATCAATGCGCTTAAGGGTGTGTAAGTTGCGTGTGTATAGCCTTTCATGATATGTCCGCAAAAAACGGAGCCTATGGCTACCCCGAGTGAAAATAATACCAAAAAGAATGTGATGACTGAGCTTTTAACATTTAAAATATTGCCCGATAACGGATAAATTTGCACGACGACAAAAGCTCCGATCATCCAAAACCATGTTGCGCCTAAAATGCACCTGAAAACGGTTTTGTTTTTTTTGATAATGCGCAGAGTGTTGAATGTGGCCTGAAAAATATTTTTTTCAACCACCGCATTTTGACGCACACTTGGAGCAGGCAAAATAAAAAATGCTGAGATGCACCCTGCAAAAGCAAGACATATCAATAAAATCAAAACCGTTTCAAGCGAAAGCAAAGTGCCGACAATCAGTCCGGTTAAAATTGCAATATAAGTCGTTGCTTCAATATAAGCATTGCCGAGTGCGAGTTCTTCTGATTTTAAGTGTTCAGGCAACAGGGCATATTTGACAGGGCCGAAAAAAGCCGATTGCACTCCCATCAAAAAGAGGAGCAAAATCAGTGCATACAGACTTTGCACCTGATAGACGATGAAAGCCGATATCATTAAAAAAAGCTCTGATAATTTTAATATCTTGGCAATGCGCGATTTGTCGTATTTATCCGAAATTTCACCCGCAGTAGCTGAAAATACAAAAAACGGCAAAATAAAAAGCGCAGCAATGACGTTTGATAAAACAGCCGCTTTTGACGCCATTTTGAGCGTGACGGTCATCAATAAAGCGTTTTTGAAAAGATTGTCGTTAAGTGCGCCCAAAAACTGTGTCAGCATCAGGGGTAAAAATCGTTTTGATTTTAAGATAGAATCAGTCATATTTTTTTCTCTTTTGTAATCAGGTCATTTTATAACACAAAAAAAACTAAATAACATCAAATTTTTATTGATTTTTATTTTTTAATATGCCATAATCAAAATGTAACCAAAATGGTTGCGGTGTCTCAAAAACACATTTAGCGTATTGCTCCTTTTTAAGAGGAGTGTCTGATATAAGCGCTTTGCGTCGAATAAGGATGACTGTACGCTAACAGTTTTTGAGCTCCTCCGTTTTGAGATTTTCAAGATGGATTTTTTTTAATGACGTAACAATAAGAACGTCATCCTGAACTTGACGAACATCGTCATCCTGAACTTGTTTCAGGATCCAGATGCTGAATCAAGTTCAGCATGACGGCAATATAAAGAAAACAGGAGAAAAAATATGAATAAATATATTTTGATTTTAGTCTTGGTCTACGCAATACCGGCATTTTCGTATTGCACGCCGGATAATGAAACTTGTTTTGAATGCGGAACAAATTGTGTTGCCGAATTGACGTTTGAAAATGTTTTGCAAGATGACGGAACGAACAAAAAAGTCGGAACATTTACGGTTTACGGCACAGGAGAAAATGCAAGCGGTGAAATGGGAATATATTACGCCACAGGTACAGAACCAAACCGCACAACAACAGCGCCGTGGAAGGATAAGCTCAGTGATATCAATCATATCGTGGTTAGCAAAGGGGTTACAAATATCGGTAGCTATGCTTTTTCCGGTGCTAAAAATTTAGACCACTTAGAATTGCCCGAATCGGTAAAAAATATTGGACATGATGCATTTATGGATTCGGAATTAAAATCCGTGAACACGCTCAAGTATGTTGAGAGCATAGGCTATGGTGGATTTTACAGAACAAAATTGGAAAATGTAGATTTATCTGACAATTTAACTGAAATTGAAGATTATGCATTTGGATTGACTCAATTAAGCAATCTTTTTATACCAGATAGTGTTGAAAAAATTGGATACTTGGCATTCCTCGGCTTGTCTGATAACACGAAAGTTTATTGCAACAATGAAAATGGCAGATGTGATGCTCTTTTTTATGGGGATACCAATACCGGCTTACAGAGTGAAAAGCTTGTAAAATATACAAAGAAAGACGGTTTTTACCAAACAGAAGACGGCAAACTTTTTGCCAATCTTGATTTGATGGCGCATGGGGCAGCGTGTTCAAGCGCCGCAAATTGTACTGAAATTTTGGCTGCGGCAAATGCGGGGACACCATTTCAAGTCGGCTCAAAAATTTATAATTCACTTGATGATTTCGCTTTAGGCAACAATGTCAAGTTCCGTATTTATACCATCGATGAGGCTAATAAAATTGCGGGCAAGATAAATACCTTTTCAATCAAGTATCGTTAAACAATTAACCTTTTTGATAAAAAAGTTCTCCCATCTTTTTGCCAAAAAAGGAAAAATTTGAAAAATTTTCTTTACCTTTTTGCAAAATAAGTTTATATTGAGCGCAAGTTGAGGGTTAAGGATTAAATAAATGCAAAAAACTTCAATTGCGTTAAAAAAAACAAAACAAGATATGCAAAAAGAGCATGAAAAACAGCTTCTTTCAGGTGAGTCTGTCAGCGGTGTCGTTGTCGCTTCAAAAATTGCAAATGCCATATCGAAAGGATATATCGACAGCGCTTTTGATGAAAATTTTGACGCCACGCATTATAAACAAAATATGGACGAACTTTCAAAAACCGTTCAACTTGCAGAGCGCGTGCGTGATGATGTTTCTATCTTGACCGTTCCGCCCGTGCAAAAGCTCATTCCGGGCAAAATGATTGTGATTAACCTTCCGGGCAACGGTACTTCAATGAGCGACAACGATCGTAACCCGTTTTTGGAAATGCGCGTCAAGGTTGCCGCCGAAAAAGGCGTTGCAGAATTTTTTGATTTTATTGATACCGATAAATTAAAACCCTCTGATTGTCAGGTTGTCGGTTGTTATTATTCTCACAAAGTCAACGAAATGATTGAGCAATACAATGCTCATGGCGTTTTGCATCCCGGCATTGTTGAATTTTCAAATATTTTTGATGATTTGATTTCAAAAGACGGCAAAAAAACGGATGTCGACACGGTTGTCAAAAATATGCAAAATGTGGTGTTACGCGGACAATGTTTCGGAACTTTGGTTGTCGCAGAACTTGAAAAATGTCTTTATCATAAATTAGCCGCGTTAGGATACCAAAAAGATGAATGTCACAAAATTCTTTCGGCTCCGACAGCCCTGCTCTCAAGCTCTCCCGTCGCAATGGACAGACAGCCTCAATTTTTCAAGACCGTGGCTTACGCAAATGCCGCAGACACGCTTATTCCCACCATCAAAGGTTCACCGAACTATCAAAAAGAGGCCGGCTTTAGCGATGATGAAATCGCAAGTGAAAACAGGCAGTTTAAGACCATACAAAAAGCCCCCAATTATCAGCTGATTGTGTGCTCTTCTCTTGAATTTCCAAGCGATGCGGAACTTAAAGAATATGTTGAAAATACTTATCATACATCTGATGAAGCAAAAATTAAAGCGCATATGGACACCATCCATAAGGGTCACGCATTTAATGCCATCGCAAACGTCATCAAAAAAGACAGTGATTTTATGCAAACTCTACGCCTAAATGTCAAAAAAATGATGACCAGATCCGTACAAACCATGGTTGAAAATTATTGCTTAGGAAAAATCGGATATACACCGAGATACATCTGCTCACCCAAATATAGGCGCGTTCAAAACAATCAAATCACGCAAAATTTTTCAAGAAGCTGAAAATATTTTTTTGAAAACTCAATTCAAACAAAAAAAGACTTTTGAAAAGGGACACTTTTTCAAAAGCCTTTATGATATTTTATTTATCTTAAGCGTTACCGAACGGATTAGCGTTCAGCTCACGCTCTCTGTTTTCCTGAGTTTTTCTTAAATCAAATACGTTCAAGAATACGCAAGAAATATAAATCGATGAGTATGTACCGATAATCACACCGAACAAAATCACAAACGAAAAACTACGCAACGCATCACCACCGAATGCAAACAATGCAGTCGCCGCACAAAGCGTTGTCAAGCCTGTCAAAATCGTTCGTGAAAAGATGTCATTGATACTTTTGTTGATCAAATCATATTGGCTCATCTTCTTGTATTTGCGAAGATTTTCTCTGATACGATCGTAGTTGACGACCGTATCATTAATTGAATAACCGGCCAATGTCAAAACAGCTGCAACCGTTGTTAAGCTGATATCAAAATCAAAAAGCGACAAACACCCGACCGTAATGATAATGTCGTGAAAAAGCCCAAGCAAAGCACCAAGCGCAAATTGCCATTCAAATCTGAACCAGACATAAGCGCAGATAGCCAAAATCGCAATAATGGATGAAATAACACCTGCACGCTTGAGCTCATCGCCGACTTGCGGGCCGACCGATTCGACGCGGCGATATTCATAAGAATCACCCAAGATTTCTTTGATGTTTTTAATCGCAATGCGTTGACTTTCTTCATTGGCATTATCTGCCTGCGCACGGATAGAAAGCTCGTTGCCTTCTTCACCGATGCTTTGAAGTTTGAGCTCATCTAAATCCAAAACAGACAGTTTTTGGCGGATTTCTTCGACATTAATGCGATTTTCGCTCTTGATTTCCATCAAGACACCGCCCGAAAAATCAATACCGTAGTTAAAACCTTTGAAGAACATCAGCAAAAATGATGCAATAATCATCAAAATCGAAGCACAATACGTCCATTTGCGCGGTTTTAAAAAGTCAATATTTGTATCTTTTGTCACCCAACTGAATATTTTCATGTTTTTATGTCCTTTTCTTCTTATTGAATGGGTAATTTTGTTGGTTTATAGCGATTGAGCCAATAGGTAATAATCAGCCTTGTCACCGTTACTGATGTAAACATTGATGTCGCAATACCGATGGCAAGCGTGACGGCAAAACCTCTGACCGGTCCGGTGCCAAACCAAAACAGCACGGCCGCAGCCACAAGCGTTGTAAGGTTTGAATCAACAATCGTCGCCCATGCTTCCGTAAAACCGGCATCGGCGGCATCTTTCGGACTGCGCCCTGTCTTGACCTCTTCACGCATACGCTCAAAAATCAAAACGTTTGCATCAACGGCCATACCGATGGTCAAGATAATACCCGCAATACCCGGCAAGGTTAATGTTGTACCGATAAAGCTCATTGCACCTAACATCAATACAAGGTTTGTAAAGACCGTAATTGTCGTAAAGAGCCCGAACAAACCATAAGCCGCAATCATAAACACCACAACGGCAATCAATCCGACGATAGAGGCAAAAATACCGTCCTTAATTGAATCGGCACCAAGCCCTGCCCCGACGGTACGCTCTTCCAAAACGGTTAATGGCGCAGGTAAAGCACCTGAACGCAAAAGCATTGCAAGATTGTTGGCATCTTCCGAGCTGAAATTGCCCGTAATCACACCATTGCCGCCCATAATCGCCGATTGAATCGTCGGTGCGGAAATCACCTCATTGTCAAGAACGATGGCCAATCTTTCACCGATGTTGTTTTTTGTGACTTCACCGAATTTTTTGCCGCCCATGGTATTAAACTTAAACGTCACGACAGCACCGCCGTCTTGGAAAGAAACACCGGCATCGGTTAAGTTTTCACCGCCGACAACAGGCTTTCTTTGAATAACAAGCTGTCCGCCTTCGGCACTGTTAATCACGCGTGAGGCATTGCTGAGTTTGCCTCTTTTGGCATCTTGCGGTGTTGTGCGGCTATCCACCAAGTGGAATGACATTTTTGCCGTTTTACCGAGCAAAGTTTTAACCTCTTCCGGATTTTGAATACCCGGTAACTGAACAACGATTCTGTCCTCGCCCTGACTTTGAATAACAGGCTCTTTTGTCCCGAGCTCATCAATACGACGACGGACGATTTCAATCGATTGATCGACAACTTTGTGTTTTAACATGTTCATTGCCGTATCTGAATATTTAAGCTCAATCACACCGTTTTCATTGACGCTGACATCAAGCCCGTCTTCCAGTTTTTTGAAATACCCGATGGCCTGCGTGCGTGAATTTGAATTTTCAATTTTCACCTTCACACTATCCGCACCGGCAGATAAATTTTGATAACGAATCCTGTGTTCGCGCAAGCTTTGACGCACGGCATCTTCCAAAAGCCCCATGCGCTCACGCACAACTTCTTTCATATCAACTTCCAAAAGCAGGTTTGAGCCACCCTGTAAATCAAGCCCCAAACTCACCGGTTGCCACCATGAGGGAAGTTTAATTGTTGCGGACATCACGTTCGGAAGCGCAAAAAAGACACCGATGAGGCAAATACCCAAAATAACAAGCACTCTTTCTTTGGATAATTTATACATGTTTTTTTCCTTTTGTTTTTGATTTTTTGTCGTTCATATTCGCCGGCCCCAAAGGCTGATTTTTAATCACCTCACGCACCGTATAGCGATAAACCTTAACTTCGACACCTTTTGCAATTTCAGCGATTAAAGCCTCATCATCGGCAGATATCACTTTGGCATAAACACCGCCGGCCGTAATAATCTCGTCACCTTTTTTGATGGCTTTCAAATCCGCCTCATGCTGTTTTAACTTTTTTTGTTGCGGACGGATAAGTAAAATATAGAAAACCGCAAAAATAAGCAAAATTTGCAAAACATTGGCCGCCATTGATGTCCCGGCCGTCATTTGCATCGTATCTTGCGCCAATGCGCTTGATATAAACATCTGTTTCTCCATTTTTATTAAACTTCGCATAATATACAACAAAAACTTCAACTGGCAATGCATAAAATGCAAGTATTGAACAATTTTTTTATCTATAACATAAAAGACCTCTCAAAATCGAGAGGCCTTTCTCCTTGTTGCTTTATAATTGAAGGAAATTAATAGAATTTCCATGACACGGTGGCTTGTTCGGCACAAGTCGTAATTGCATCTGACATACTGTATGCTTTACCTTCATTGGCACCGATGACATTTGTTGCAAAACCACCAATCGTGACACCGATAAAACCTGAACCGGCACCGCTTCCGAAATCAGCCGTTGCCAAGGCAATGCAAGCTTCTTTCGGCAAGCCTTCATAGGTCACCGTAAATGCTGTTTTGGCTGTACCATCAGCAACTTTTGCATCAGCTGTTGCAATTGTCACAGCGCCCTTAAACGGATTTGTCAAAGCAGCAGAATTGCCCATCACGGGCGGGACAATGCCAAGGCTGACAGCGGTCGAATTTTCAAGTCCGTCATAGTTGCCTTGCGTGCCGTACATTGTGCGGATATTTGTCACAAGCATTGTGATTTGATCCATGGTCGTATTGAGTTTATGTTTGAACATTGCCTTTGAATAACCGGCCAAACCACCGGCGGACAAGACGCCGATAATAGCCAATACACCAAGCATTTCAACCATGCTGCGACCGCTTTCATTGATGTTTTTCATTTTCTTATTCCTTTTCATAAAAGTTTACCCCTTCGGGATTTCTCCCAAAGATAGTTTTTCTTGAACTATCTGTTCTTATTTTATTCTATTTTGAGAAGCGAATCAACCTGATAAATCGGCATATGCCGAAAGTCATAAAACAGATGATCAGGTGTTATTACCTGTATGTAATCGACACGCGGTTTCCCGTCGGTTTGGCAACCTGATTTGCCTCGTCAATGGTGTAGATACGCTTGTTTTTATAACCGACAAGCTCTCCGCGCCATGTTTTAAGTGTTTGACTGCCATCGGGATTGCTTGTTGCAACAATGGCTTCTTTAACTTGAATATCATTAAGCGGATTAAGATATTCTTCCAATTCTTCCGGCCAATAAAGGTTAGCTTTGCAATCTTCCGGATCCCCTTTGCAATAAATGGTCGGCAGATTGATATGAAATCCGCCTGTATTTTGAAAATCTTCAATCAAGTTATTGAGATCGCCAGCTTCAATAGCATATAATATATCACTTGTGTTATATATATCCAGATTTGAGTCATCAAGAAATTGCACAAGGTTAATTTCTGTATCGTCCGAAAAGGTCAGCTTTTGTAAATTTGCCATACCTTCAAGTGCGAAAGGATCTAAGACAATACCACTTGGAAGCTCAAGTTCTTTAATGGAAGTGTTCCAAAAGGCATCATAGCTGATTGATTCGACTGAATCAGGAATTGTTAATGTTGTTAAACCTGTTGCTTCAGAAAATGCTAGATAACCTATACTTTGAAGCCCTTCCGGTAAATTAATATTTTCCAAATTTGTCGCATTAAAAAAAGCGCTATCACCGATAGATACCAATTGTGAATTTTCACCAAAATTGACACTTGTAACACCTGAATAAGCAAATGCCCCGTTTCCTATTCCGGTCACGGAATCGGCAACAAAAACTTCAGAAATACGGTTCATCCCTGAAAAAGCACTTTCTGGAATGAGTTTAATGCCTTCTTCAATATTCACTTTTGTGACAACATCTTTGTAATCCCCCCAAGGTGCGGCTGTAAGATTGCCATTTTTTCTACCATAACTATTATATGCAAGCCAACCTTTATCAAGCACACCTGAAATAGTTAAAACACCCTTATCATCTATGGTATATGTACAGGCATTGCTCGAATATACATGTTTCCCGTCGACGTATGACACACTGCCGGCACAATTACCCGAATCGATAATTGCAGCTTGAGTATAATTTACGAATAATATTACCGCGGCAATCAGGGTTAAAATCAATTTTTTGTTTTTTAACATATCATTTTCCTTTAAATAAAAAAATAACACTAAAAAAGTCGCACCTTTTAAGAGCGACGGGGAGTGAAACAATCACATAGAGAGAAATGACTTCCATAACCTTTAGAATAAATTCTTGAACATTCGCTATGGACTCCCCGACTTTTTTCGGGGATAAATTGCTATTTTAAAATAAAAATAGCACTGACAAAACAGTGTTATCCATCACTGCTCTCTATTAACAGGCTGTTTCATAGCCCCGCACCCTATCAGGGTACTTGGTAAAAAAGTCACCTTTTCTATCCGATTTGTATTTTCTCATAAAAAAACATAAAAGTCAAACAAAAAAACACCGTTTATAAAAAACGGCGTTCTTCAAACATCAGTGAATTATATTTTACAAATCTGCCAAAACATCGAGGCTGACGATGATATCCGGATCCGAAACCATGCCGTTATAACCGCCGCCCTTTTTAATGGCATCCACAAATTCCATACCGGATGTTACCTCACCCCAAACGGTATATTGCCCGTTGAGCCACGGCGCATCGGCAAAACAGATAAAAAACTGGCTGTCGGCCGAGTTCGGGTCCATGGCGCGTGCCATTGACACCGTGCCGCGTTTGTGCGGTTTTGTATTAAACTCAGCTTTAAGCTTTTTGCCCGATCCGCCCGTTCCCGTGCCTAAAGGACAACCTGTTTGAGCCATAAACCCTTCAATCACGCGATGAAATTTAAGCCCGTTATAAAATTTTTGACGTACCAATTCTTTAATTCGCGCAACGTGATTTGGCGCATCATCTTCAAACATTTCAATCACGACATCACCGTCTTTTAGTTTTAAGACAAGTGTATTTTCAGGGTCTTTAGCCTGATACGAATGCTTAATTTTTTTGGCGCGCGTTTCACTCATTCCAAGCTTTTTAGCCTCATGAGAAGCGATATTTTTCGTTTTTGACCCACTCAAATTTTTTGTTTCTGTTTTTTTCAAAAGTTGTGACATATTTTTATCCTCCAAACAATTCACTTTATCTTTTATTTAGTTTTGGCTTAAAATAAAATCAACCCTTTCTTCAGCGCTTAAATTTGACGGATAATTTTTTTCGGCATTTTTGATGGCTTTTTTCAGTCCCAAAGAATTGGCAATTTGTATGGCAAGCCCCGGTCTTGCATTAAGCTCAAGCATCATCGGCCCTTTATCTTTATCCAAAACAATATCCGCGCCCAAATATCCGAGTCCCGTCATTTCATAAGCTTTGGCCGCAATCAAAAGATGCTCGCGCCAAAAGGGAACTTTAAGCTCTTTTAAGTTTGCTTTTGTATCGGGATGAATAAAAATCGGCTTATTGTGCTGAACCGCAGTCAAAGTTTGTCCCGTCCTGACATCAAGCCCTACCCCGACAGCGCCTTGATGTAAATTGGCTCTGCCGCCCGATTCCAAAGTCGCCAAACGCGTCATGGCCATCACGGGATAGCCTTTATAGACAATCATTCTGACATCAGGCACCCCTTGATAGCTGAATTTTTGAAAAATATCGCTGAAATGCACCATTTCTTCAATCAACGCCACATCATATCGTCCGCCCAAACTGTACAAACCGCTCAAAATATTTGAAATATGCTGATAAACATCCATATAGCTCAATACTTTTTCGGAGGCTGTAATAAAACGATTCTCTTCCCATTTTTTGATGACCAAAACGCCTTTTCCGCCGCTGCCGTGTGCCGGTTTTATCACAAATTCGGGCGATGATTTTACAATATTTGAAAAATTTTTGACCTCATGCTGATATTCGATAATACCGATTTTTTGCGTGGTATTAATGCCTGCTTTTAAGGCAAGTTCTTTTGTTTTAACCTTATCATCGACCAAGGGATAAAGCCGGCGTTTATTTAATTTTGAAATTACCTTAAAATTACGGGCATTCATACCCATAATGCCTAAGTTATTCAATTTTTCATTAATCGTAAACCATTTAAACATCTTATTTTTCTTTAATCAAAGGATAAAAACGCTTTAATTCGGTCAAACGATAGCCTGTATATGTCCCAAGCAACATCACAATAAATAATATGACCAGATTCACCTCATTAAAGGCAAATGTGATATGACGTATCGTCTCACTTTTGATCACAAAATAAGTCGCAATTGCCGTCAAAAGGGTATAAAAAGATTCGTTAAAGGCGTTGCGCAAACCCTCTTCCTCATACGTAATTGAGGCACGTTCAATAATCCAAGCCGTGATGATAATCGGAAAAAATACCGCACTTAAAGCAACATTCCACCCGTGATGATAGCCGATAATCGTTAAAGCCTGAATGATTAAAATCACAAAAATCACGACAGAAGCAATACGCGGCACTAAAAGAAGATTGAGCCTTGAAAGAATACCCCTCAGCAATAAGCCTATGCCGACGATTAAAGCAAAACAAATCAAGCCGGCGCTAAGCCCCGTTTGCACAAGCGACATGGCAATCAACATCGGC
>CADAAN010000034.1 GCA_902785935.1 uncultured Pseudomonadota bacterium | reverse complement strand
GATTTTAATTTTTTACCTCTTTTTAAGCTTGATCTTTATCAACAAATCGCAAGCAACAGAATGTTATCATGGCTATTTACAAACATGTTATGAATGGAATCCGGGTGTCAAAGACAATTGCGGGCAGGGTTGCACCTATACTTATGATGCGGCAAGCAAAACTCTTTTTGTTAAGGCCGAAGGGGATAATGCGACGATAAGCGCCGGCGCTTTTATGCCGTACCAATATCAAACGGATACGAATAAAAAAACTTTTCCGAGTGCTGATGGCGATATATTGGTCGATAATGTTGAAATTGACGGCATATTTAATATCGGTAGCTACGCATTTTTGGGCTTAGGCGCAAATATACAAGGAAAAAACGGACAACTGATAACAGCTTATGTTGATAGGGCAGTATTTTATAAAAATACACTTTCGGGTGATATTGTGATTGACGATCTGTCGGACGATGCAAATTTATTTGATGGAGCACAACTGAGTGAAAATGTCACCATTTATTGCAAAGAAAAAAGCACCGAACAATGTCGTGATTATATTGTAAACTCTTGTTTGGAGCAGGATTGTAAAGAATATGTTTCCGGCTTACTCAGCAACGATTCTTTATTTTCACGGATACCTCAGTATTGCGCAGTGCCGAGTTCTTCATCCGGTTGCAGTCGTTGTGATGCCGGATTTGCGCTTTCAGATAACGGGTGCGTTTGTCCGTCAAATCACCGATTAAACGGCAAGAATTGTAATCGTTTAATTTATACCATCGATGAGGCCTCAAAGCTTTCTAAAAAAACGGGCAACACCTTCCGCGTCCGTTACAAATAATTAAACTGTGTCCCTCTCTCCTGCGCTTTTGTTTCGGGGAAGAGAAGGGCGATTATTTTTTAAGCTTGCTTTCATTTTTTCATTTTATAAAAATGCCAAAAGTCGAAAAAAAATAAAAAAGCCTCTCTTTTGAGAGGCTTTAGCTTATTTTGCCATTTGGGCATTTGCGTTTTGCGGGGCTACCATAACCTCTTCAACATCCACAATCATCACATTATCGTCGTTATCGACTTCGCCCACGATGGTCACGATATCGGTCGGAGCAACATCTTGGCCGTTCCAAGCATAGCTGTCGATTTCGACCATCATTTCACCCGTGTTATCATTGAACATGTATTTGTCCTTTTTCACGCGTTTTGAAATATTGCCTTGCATCATAACCATTGTATCTTCAGGCATATTTTGCACGGCAACGACTGTTGATACAGGCATTTGGGATATGTCTTGTTTGAGGCCGCCTTTGTTTTTCATGTGATCGCCCGCAAAAGAAGTTGCACACAATCCGAGGCCTAAAATCAAAGCAAAAGCCGTTAAAGTTTTTTTCAATTTTTTTCTCCTTATCTGTTTTTTTTAGTTAAATTGCAAAAATGATATAAGCACTTTTGAAACGCATTTAAATAAAACTTTCGATTCTTGTTTAAAAGATAAAAAAAGCGATTATATCAAACTTGTTTTTATTAATTATCAGGAGAAAATGAATGCTTGAACGAACAACAAAAAAAGACAAACCGATGCGATTTCGTTGTTGCGCCGGTTTTTGGCATGCTTTGGCCGGTGCTTTAATGGTATTGGTCGGCGTATTTTTATGGTTTTATCCGTTTGTCAGCGTTTTGGCCTTGGCGCTTTATTTGGGCGCGGCCATGATTATTATCGGCGCGGGTTATATTACCTCGTCTTTAGAATCTGACAACGGTTGGTGGACATTTGTCGGTG
Source organism: uncultured Pseudomonadota bacterium (assembly GCA_902785935.1). Classification (GTDB taxonomy): domain Bacteria; phylum Pseudomonadota; class Alphaproteobacteria; order RF32; family CAG-239; genus UBA1254. The sequence goes on along the minus strand of CADAAN010000034.1, from coordinate 13,154 downwards.
TTCTGGATATATTGGTCGGTATTATTTTAGTGACCAATATGGGTATTACGGCCGCCACACTGCCTGTGATTTTCGGTATTTGGTGCATGGCTGTCGGTGCGGCTCAGCTTGTGACATCGTACAAATTCGGCCGACAGAATCTGCCTTGGGGCTGGAGTATGGCGCTTGGCGTTTTGGGTGTGGTGTTCGGATTTATCACATTAGAACATCCGCTTGTCGGAACCATTGCCATCAGCACCTTAATGGGGCTTTATCTGGTGGCTTACGGCTTGTTTGAAATCGGCGAATACTTTTATTTCAAAAAACTTGAAAGAGCATTTGACGATTAAGTCTTTCGCAAAAGAAAAAACACCCGAAAGGGTGTTTTTTTTACAAAAAAGTATTTATTTTAAGCTCTGCCGTAAATATCTTCAAAACGAACAATATCGTTTTCATCCAAATTATCGCCCGTCTGAATTTCAATAAATTCCATCGCTGCATCAGAGCGATTCTCAATGCGGTGTTTTGTTTCACACGGAATATAAACCGCTTCATCAGCCTTAAGCTCAAAAATTTTGTCGCCCAGGGTCACAAATGCCGTACCTTTGACAATCGTCCAATGCTCGCTTCTGTGGTGATGAAGCTGTAGCGAAAGCATACTTTTGGGATTAACTTTAATGCGCTTGACACAAAAGTTGTCATCGCCGTCCAAAACCTCCCACGTCCCCCAAGGGCGGGTATCGTGGTCACCTTTTCTGTATAAATTTGCCATTTTTTTACCTCATAAGTGATTAAAAGTACTTGTTGAAAACAAATATAAAGGATATAACATAAAAGACAAGTTGAATTTTTGAGTTTTGAACGATGCGTGCAAATTTTTCAAATGAAGTTATACCGTTTATGCAATCCGTGCAACAACAGATGCAACAACAAACGGATATCAAACAAAGATTATCTGCCGTAATGAGCTCTTTTGCCGATTTTTTTGAGGCAGATGAGGCCGTAAGTTATGTTTCAATCGACGATAATTATCTTGAATTTTTTGCTTCAAGTGACACAAAAAGGCATGAAGATGAAGAGCTCGGTTTTCGCTTCGGAGAAGAATTAGTCGGACGTGTTGCTTCTAATGCGCGCATTTTATCGGCAAATGATGAAAAAAATACGTTTTTGTTTCAAATTGCAGCACCTATGATACAATGGGATAAAGTTGCCGGCGTTCTTTTATTAAACTATAAGCAAGACAAAACTTTTGAACAATCCGAGCTTGAAACATTAAAAACGCTTGCAATGTTTTTAACCACCGTTTTTTCAACCCCTGAGGTCAGTTCTTTTAAACGTTTAGCAGCAAAATCACGAGGTTTTATCTTAAAAGACAGATTAAAGGGTTATGTCATCAATAAAGGTTATGGTGTCGGGGCTGCCGTGATGCACAAACGTGTACGCGCTGTGACGGAAGTCTTTTCTTGCGACAAAGAGGCAGAGGCAGAGTTATTTGAAAAAGCAAAAGATAAAATGATTGCTGATTTGACAGATAAAATTGCAAACAATACTTTTGGCATTGGTGAGCACATCGACATTTTGCAAACATATTTGATGCTTGCGCAGGATAAGGGGTGGCATAAAAAAATCAAAGCAGCTGTTGCAAACGGATTGACAGCAGGGGCGGCGGTCGAAAAAGTTTATGAAGATATGCGCCAAAAATTTGAGGATACAACGGATATATACTTGAAAGAACGCTTAAATGATTTGCGCGATATTTCAGACAGATTGCGTGTTTTTTTGAAGGGTGACAGCTTAGATAAAAGTTTGACGGATACGGACATTATTTTGGTGGCTCAAAGTATGGGACCGGCTGATTTAACGGATTACGACTATCGCCATATTCGTGGTCTTGTTTTGGAAGAAGGCACATCAACCATGCATATTGCAATTGTGGCTAAAGCCTTAAACATCCCCGTTATTTCAAAAGTAAAGGGACTGTATCGAGACTTAAAAGAAGGCGAGATTATCGCACTTGACGGGCAAGAAGGTTTTGTATACATCAATCCTTCAAGCGAGATGAAAAATGACTTCAAAAAGCGCCAAAAAAAGATGATGCAATGGCGTCAGGAATTAAAAGAAATAGGACAGAAAAAATCCCAGACGGCGGATCGAAAAAAAATCAGCATAAACTTAAATATCGGTCTTGATTTAGATCTTGAATATATTGAGCTTTCAAATTGTGACGGCATCGGGCTTTATCGCACAGAGATTGCTTTTATGACATCCGAAAAAATGCCGAGTGTCACAAAGCAAGTGGAAATTTATCGCAAATTGCTTGGAAAAGCCAAAGACAAGCGTGTCGTCTTTAGAAGTTTAGACGTCGGTTCGGATAAGCTTCTGCCTTATTGGGGCGAAATCAAGGAAGAAAATCCGGCCATCGGGTGGAGATCCGTTCGTATCACGCTTGACAGACGCTCTCTTTTGCGTACGCAAATGCGGGCTTTTATTGAGGCTGCGGCAGGTCGGGAACTTGATGTGATGTTTCCGATGATTTCAAGCCTTGATGAATTTTTAAGTGCCAAAGAAACATTGATGCTTGAATATCAAAAACAGCTCAAAGCAGGTCTGAAAGTCCCCACAAAAATCCGTGTCGGTTTGATGATAGAGGTACCATCGGTGATTTTTGAATTGGATGATATTTTCAAACAGGCGGATTTTATTTCTATAGGGACGAATGATTTGGCGCAATTTATCTTTGCATCAGACAGGACAAATCCGCGTTTAATTGATCGTTATGACGTATTGTCTGCCCCGTTTTTAAAGGTGATGAAATATATTGTTTTAAAAGCCAAAGAACACCATGTTTTGTGCAGTGTTTGCGGTGAAATGGCATCAAACCCTCTTGAGGCGTTGGCACTTTTAGGTCTCGGATACAGGCATTTTTCATGCGCAGGTTCGGCTTTTGCAAGTATCAAAAAAATGGTCAGAAGCGCACATGTCGATGACGTTTGCGATTATCTCGAAACACTTATTTTATCAAATCGAAAATCACTTCGTCCACAGCTTAAGGCTTATGCAAAAGATCATGGTATTGCAATTTGAAAAAAAATGTGGTTTAATACAAAAAATTGAATTTGAAGGACAGTAACATTGCAAGAAGAAAATCAAATATCACAAGTTGATGCAAACGACACAACAAATGAAGAAACAACAACGGTCGGTATGTATTTAAAATACATTCGCTTAAAACAAAAAAAGTCGGTTGAAACAGTTTCAGAAGCTTTATGTATCCGCAAAGTTTATATTAAGGCCATTGAAGAAGATAATATAGAAGAGTTGCCACCGGTGCCTTATGGTATCGGGTTTGTCCGCTCGTATGCCTCATATTTAGGCTTAAATGCTGATCGGATTGTTCAGTTTTATAAACAGCAGATGATTCCTCAAAAAGAAAAAACTTCAACACAAATGGTTGTTAAAACGCACACGGCACTGACAAAGCCTAAAAAAATGCACATTTATATCGGCTTGGGGCTTATTGTTATCTTTTATGTTTTGTGGCTTTTAATAAGCTTCATGTTTGACAAGAAAGCGCCGGAAGACCATACAGATGAGATTGAAGTGATTGAAGTTATCCCCGCCGCTGAAGACATGGCGCAGGAACAGATTTTGGAATCCGAAGAGCAGGTACAAGATCAAATCACGCTCAGCGATGAAGTTTATCAAGAGCCGGAAGAGGTTAAGCAACCGACTTTAACGCTCAAATTCAAAGGCCCCTCATGGGTTGAAATTAAAGATACGGATAAAACTTATTTGAGCGGCATAAAAGAAAAGGGATTTACCTTTGATATTGAACTCAAAGAAGGTCTTGAACTTTCGCTTGGCAAATACTATAACGTTGAAACATATCTTGATGATAAATTAACAACGATTGCCACGCCCAAAAAGCAGATTAAAATCAACTTGGACCCATTCTTAAAACATTAGATAATTAAACAGATAAAAAGACAAGGCTGCACGTCGGCCTTGTTTTTGTGATTGTAAACGGAGAAAATAAATGTCAAAAATACAAAACGTGCGCGGCACATACGACCTTTACGGCATAGCCAAAAGAAAAGCCAAAAAAGTGATTGAGCTGGCGTCAAAAACCGTCGAAAATTATGGTTTTGAAGAAATAGAAACACCGATTTTCGAATTTACGGAAGTTTTTGCGCGCAACTTAGGTGATACATCGGATATTGTCACAAAAGAGATGTATACTTTTGCAGACAGGGGCGGAGAAAGCCTGACCCTGCGTCCGGAAGGAACGGCAGGTGTTGTAAGAGCGTTTATCTCTCAAGGTATGAAACAAAATTTACCCGTCAAGCTTTATTACAACGGGCCGATGTTTCGCTATGAGCGTCCGCAAAAGGGGCGCCAACGTCAGTTTACACAGTTCGGTGTTGAAATGCTTGGCGTAGAAAGCCCTCAGGCAGATGTTGAAGTGATATCAATGGCGTATTTATTTTTGCAAAAATTAGGCCTTGAAGACAGTGTGACGGTTGAAATCAATTCTTTAGGTGACAAAGAAAGCCGTGACGCTTATCGCGAAAAGCTGGTAACGTATTTGAACGAACACATCAATGAACTTTCGATTGAAAGTAAAGAGCGCTTAAACAAAAATCCGCTCCGCATTTTGGATTCTAAAGAAGAATGCGACAAAATCGTGGTTGAAAATGCACCGCTTTATTCTGAAAGCTTAAATGATACGTCAAAAGCGTTTTTTGAGGCTGTATTAAAAGGCTTGGATACCTTAAAAATTCCGTATCGCGTCAACGATCGACTGGTTCGGGGGCTTGATTATTACGCACACACGGTTTTTGAGCTGACAACCGATAAACTCGGCGCGCAAGGTACGGTCTTGGCCGGCGGCCGGTATGACGGCTTGGTTGCCGAGATGGGCGGCGGAGATGTGCCGGGAATCGGCTGGGCCTGCGGGGTTGAAAGATTGTCTATGCTCTTAGAAGATGATGTTGCCTTAAAGCGGCCCGTCGCGGTGATTGAGCTCGGCTCGGATACGCATGATGCGGCCTTAAAGGTGGCTTATGATTTGCGCCAAAGCGGCTTAAGGGTTGAGCATGCATACAGCGGCAATATCAAAAAGCGGATGGAAAAAGCAGGCAAAGCCAATGCTTATGCTGCCGTTATTTTGGGTTCTGACGAACTTGAAAAAGGGGTCGCAACAATCAAAAATCTTGACACGGGTACACAAAAAGAAGTTCCCTTGTCGCAAATTAAAGAGGAGCTTTAAGAGATGAACTTTGATGAAAAATTAGATCAGGTTGTGGCACGTTTTGATGAAGTCAATGCACTTTTGAGTGCCACCTCAAACCCCGAAGAACTTGTTAAACTCAACAAAGAGTTTGCTGCGCTGTCAGACGTTGTTGAAACTATAAAGAAATATAAAACTTTCAAACAAAACATGAAAGAGGCCGAAGACATGGCGCAAGACGAAAGTTTGGACAAAGAAATGCGTGATATGGCTCAAGAAGAGTTTTATGCCTTGAAAGAAAAATTGCCGCAAATGGAACAGGCCATCAAAGTTGCATTGCTGCCAAAATCCGAAGATGATGAAAAAAACGCTATTTTAGAAGTCAGAGCCGGCACGGGCGGTGATGAGGCGGCTTTATTTGCGGCTGTTTTGTTTGAAATGTATCAACGATACAGCCAAAAACAGGGGTGGAAATTTGAAATTTTAGATGCCAATGAAAACGGTATCGGGGGCTATAAAGAAGCCTCTGCAAAAATCACGGGTACGGATGTATTTGCTAAATTAAAGTTTGAATCCGGAGCGCATCGTGTGCAACGTGTGCCGGTGACTGAATCGCAGGGAAGAGTGCACACTTCGGCCGCAACGGTGGCTGTTTTGCCCGAAATTGAAGAGGTCGATTTATATATCAATCCGGCAGATTTGAAGGTTGATGTTTTCCGCGCATCGGGTGCTGGCGGTCAGCACGTCAACAAAACCGAATCGGCGATTCGTATCACCCATATTCCGACGGGGGTTGTGGTGCAGTGTCAAGACGAGCGTTCGCAATTTAAAAATCGCGAAAAGGCAATGAATCACCTGCGCGCCAAACTTTATGATATGCAAAAAGAAACGATTGACGCCAATTATTCCGAAAAGCGCAAATTGCAGGTCGGTAGCGGTGACAGAAGTGAGCGCATTCGAACATATAATTATCCGCAAGGCCGCGTAACCGATCATCGTATCAATTTGACGCTTTATAAGCTTGATGATGTTGTTTCGGGTGAGGCTTTGGGTGAAATCATTGATGCGCTTATCACGGAAGATCAGGCCGAGCGTTTGGCTGAGATGGAATAAAAAAAATCAGCGGTTTGAAATCCTTTTTGAGTAAAAAGATAAACAAGCCGCTGATTGAAAAAGATTAATGCTGACCCTTATCGGGGATGATCGCCCAAATAATACAAAGGACGACGATGAAAATAATTGATCCTGTCGATAACATATATATATAGTTTTTATAGTAATTTTCTAAAGTACCCTCATTTTAGCACTCATTATCTTTTTGTCAAGATATTTTTTGTGTTTTTATAAAAATATCCTTAATAAGTGGAAGAATTTATAATGTTTTGAGTTTTTTCTTAGGTCTTTACTTTTAATAATGAAGCACATTCTGTCAACAAAAAACCGCCCGAAAGGACGGTTTTTTCTATTGGCGGGAGTGACGGGGCTCTTCTTGCAATGCTCTATAGCATTGCTTCGGTCACTTGTTTTGTAATGTTTGAAGCAGTCGCTTATCGCTCCTTTTCAAACAAACAAAACTGCGCCTCTTGCGGTGAAAATATCCATTACGGGATATTTTCATCCTCGAGCCCTTGACCTACGGTCGCGGACCCTCGCCATTTTCCTACTCCATCAATAGAAAAAAACCGCCCAAAGGACGGTCTTTTTCTATTGGCGGGAGTGACGGGGCTCGGACCCGCGACCTTCTGCGTGACAGGCAGACGCTCTAACCAGCTGAGCTACACCCCCAAAGGATGAAATCCTTATACATAACAAAAAAACAAAATGCAAGTACTTTTTTTTATTTTTTTCAAAAAAAATGGCATAATGTGGATATTTTTAATTAAAATTATCTTCATTGAGGTATAACTTGATTATCTACTTGAAAAAATTTTAAAGATGTTGCATTCTGTCATCAAATTTGATGTGAAAGTTTGAAAAATATGGACTTTAAACACGCTAAAGCAAAAGCCAGAAGAATCCGCCACGAGCGGACACTTTTGCTTGTCTATGCCATTGCTGTCACAATTGCTTTGTTTGTCTCAATTTATCACAATAAAAACGTAAGTGCATCAGTGTCTTATGATGAAGATTTAATGACCGCTTTGCCTGAAGAATTTGATGATGGACAAGATACGGCACTTTTGACGGATAATCTTAAGCTACAAGAAGAAATTGAATCTCAGGCAAGTGTTGCCGTTGAGATTGAGCCGATAGCACCTCAAATGGCGGAAGAAATGATTACGGCCGCCGCGCGCGGTGTTAATGAAGAGATTATTACCGTTGCAAAGGGTGATAATTTTATGGGTATCTTAACAAAGCTCGGTATTGATTATGCCGAAGCAAATACGCTTTATCAGGCCTATAAAAAGGTTTATGATGCCAAAAAGATTAAAATCGGGCAGGAACTCTTTATTTCATCTGTCGTAGACCCGAAATATCAGGATATGATTTCTGTCACAAAAATCATGACTGAACCTGTCAGTGGTACCCGTTATATTGTTGAAAAAAATTCTGATGGTAAATATGAGGCGCGTGTTGAACAAGATGACTTAAAAGATGATGTCAAAATTATCTCAGGCACAATCAATGGTACAGTTATGGGCTCAATGAAGGCTGCAGGAGTGCCTCAGAATATTATCGGTAATTTTATCAATATCTTTTCGTTCACGGTTGATTTCAGACGCGATGTTAAAGCCGGTGATAAGTTCGAAGTTCGCTATGAGCGCAAGCTTTCTCCGAGCGGAAACGTTGTTAAGACGGGCGATGTTGTTTATGCGGCATTGACACTCGGCAAAAAGAAAAACGAGCTTTATCGTTTTAAGGATTCGAGCGGCACAATCGATTATTACAATGAACAGGGTCAGGCCATGAAAAAAACGCTTGACAGAAAACCGCTTGAATTTAAAAAAGCGCGTATTTCCTCAAATTTTGGCCGTCGCTTTCACCCGATTTTGAAAGAATATCGTATGCACAGCGGTGTGGATTATGCTGCGCCGATGAACACAAAAGTTTATGCTAGTGGTGACGGTACTGTCACGGCGGCAAAATGGGTCGGCGGATACGGCAATTATATCACCATACGCCACAATTCGGAATATTCGACCGGTTACGGACACCTTAAATCATATGCTAAAGGGATTCGTCCTGGCGTACGTGTTAAACAAGGTCAAGTAATTGCTTATGTTGGCTCGACAGGTCGTTCAACAGGTCCGCACTTGCATTTTGAGGTTATCAAAAATGGTAAAAAAGTTGACCCGCTAAAAATTAAGGCGGCAACGGGTGAAAATTTAAGCGGAGCTAAACTCAAAGAATTTAAAAAAGTTGTAGCCGCAATCAAAGCCTCATCGCAAGAACCGGCAAAATTGGCTCAAAATAATTAGATCAAAACTTAAAAATCAGAAGCACTCAATATAAAAGGCTCGCCATTAAAAGCGAGCCTTTTCCCATTAAAAGCGCGAATCGCCACTAAAACGCCAAGCGCATGGTGTCTTTTGCAATCATCAATTCTTCATTGGTCGGGATGACAAAGACCTTCACGCGCGAATCCGGAGTTGAAATTTCTACCGTTTGCCCGCGTTTTTTATTGTTTTCTTCATTTAATTTAATACCGAGATAGGCAAGTTTTTCCATCACCAAACGACGCAAGATAGATCCGTTTTCACCGACGCCTGCCGTAAAGACAATTGCATCAACGCCACCAAGCACTGCAATATATGAACCGATAAACCGAACAATGCTGTGGACATACATATTCATCGCGAGCGTGCATTTTTCATCACCTTCTTCATAGCGTGTTTCAACATCGCGATTGTCAGAATATCCGCAAATACCATACATACCGCTTTGCTTGTTTAATATCGTATTGACCTCATCGGCAGATAAGCCCAAAACTTTTTGCAAGTGCAGCGCAATAAACGGATCAATATCACCCGAGCGTGTGCCCATAATGATACCGGCCAGAGGGGTAAAGCCCATTGTCGTATCCACGCACTTGCCGTTGTCAACAGCGGCCAAAGATGCGCCGTTGCCCAGATGGCAGGTGATGATTTTGCCCTTCTTTCCGATAAGCTTAGCCGCTTCTTCAGAAACATAGGCGTGCGAAATACCATGAAAACCGTAACGACGGATTTTATGCTTTGTATAATATTCAAGCGGTAAAGCATACATAAATGCCTCTTTTTTCATGCTTTGATGAAAAACCGTATCAAATACGGCAACTTGAGGCACATTCGGCAACATTTTTTGAACGGCTCTGATACCTGAGATGTTGGCCGGCATGTGAAGCGGACCTAAGGGTTTTAAGCTTTCCATCTTTTCCATCGCATCTTCGGTGATTTTGACCGAATCTTTGAAAATTTCGCCGCCGTGCAAAACACGATGACCGACGGCCGACAGCTCGTCAATGCTTTTAAGCGGCCCTGAAAGCAAAAAGTTAATCACCTCGGCAAAAGCTTCGTTATGGGTTGGCATATCGACAACCTTTGTCTGCTTGTTATCGCCGATTTTTAAGGTAATATTTGATCCTTCACCGCCGATACGTTCTGCAATACCTTTTGCAACCGCATCATAATGATCCCCGTCAACATTAAAAAGTTGATATTTTAATGATGATGAGCCTGAGTTAATGACTAAAATTTTTTTCATATTCAAAGTTCCTTTCATAAATTATCTGGTTTGAGCCTGAATGGCTGTAATGGCAATTGTGCCGACAATATCTTCAACAAGCGCACCGCGTGATAAATCGTTAATCGGTGCATTTAAGCCTTGCAAAACAGGCCCGTAAGCCTCGCAACCGCCGAGCCTTTGAAGCAATTTATAGCTGATGTTGCCCGCATCTAAATTCGGCACAATCAAAACCTTTGCATTGCCTGCAACTTTGCTTTCGGGAGCTTTTTTGTGGGCAACTGTCAAGTTCAGTGCCGCATCGGCCTGTAATTCACCGTCAAGTTCGATGTCAAGAGCATTATAAGGCTCTGATTGGAGCTTTTCAAGCGCCAATGCCGTCGCGTTTCTGACCTTTTGAGCACTGTCACCCTTGCCCGAACCCTTTGTGGAATAAGAAAGCATCGCAACTTTCGGGGCGATATCAAAGGCAACAGCGGACAACGCGGCATTAATTGCAATATCGGCAAGTTCTTTTTCATTCGGATCAATCACTAAGCCGCAATCCGATAAAATAAACGGTTCGCCGTTTGATACCATAATGAAAAATGACGAAACACCCATTTGAGGATCCTTCGATTTGATGATTTGCAAAGCCGGACGCACCGTATCGGCGGTAGAATGATTTGCCCCCGAAACCATACCGTCGGCATGTCCCGATTTCATCATCAATGTACCGAAATAATTGTAATTTAAAGCCATTTTGGCGGCCTCTTCTTCGCTCATACCTTTGGCTTTACGTAAATTAAACAAAAGATCTGTATATTCTTTCAAATGCGGCGACTTTTCCGGCTCAATAATCTCGATACCATCCAAAGACCAACCTTTTTTTGCAAAAAAGTTTTTGATTTCATCGAGTTTGCCTAAGATAATCGGCTTAGCAACGTTGTTCTGAACAGCCAAATAGGCAGCCTCTAAAACACGCTCATCTTCACCTTCCGGCAAAACGATGGTTTTGAGATTTTGTGAGGCTTTTGCAACCAAAGACTGTAAATACGGACTTAACATCATTTTTCCTTTTAATTAAATGTTTCACTTTGCGGGCAGTTAAACACAAAAGACGGATAAAGTCCATAAAATTTTTCAGTTTTTCTTGATATTTTTTATTGGCATCGGCGCAAACTTATTTTTAGCCTTCATTAAGCAAAGGGATGATGTTAATCACCGGCTCTTCATAGGGGTGAATATTTTTGACGGCTTGCAAAGTTTGGTTGAGGTTTTCGGCAAAAACACGAACTTCGACTTTTATCTCGGGCGCAGTGCAAATTTCATTTTGTTTGCCTAAATAGGGCTTTGCATCACCAAGAGCACGCCATGTCCCCGTTACCTTGCTGTAAGAAAGGCAAGAATCGTAATTTCCGATATGACCGGCATCAACACTCTGCAATGCTTTTTGTAATTTTAAAAGATGTGTTTCGGGGATAAATATTTCAAGTTTGCAAGATTGCATTTTTTTAGCCTTGATATTAGCGTCTCTTTCATAATAGAGATTTTAATCCATAGTGTCAAGTAGTCCGATAATTTCCTTAAAACGCGACTTTTTGAGATTAATATTATCGGACTTTTCACTAATAAAAAAATGTAGTATTTTCAATAACTAAGCCGTTCGACAAACCGCTTCGAACGGCTCAAATTCCGTTCGACAAACCGCTTCGAACGGCTCAAATTAACAAATGGTGCGCTAGACCGGAAGGAGCGCGACAGCGCCTTCGGCACTGCTTGCTCTATCTCGCTATGCTCGATTCCAAACCTCCGGTTCTATTCCGATACTATCATACCAACAAAAAAAAGAGGCTTGAAAGCCTCTCTTTTTGCACTCACGCGATAGTTTGCGCATATCGGACTAATTTTTATGATGAATACAAGCAGTTGGGATATGAGCTGACTGATATAAATATTGACAAAGATTACTAAAAATTGTATACTTCAGACAAATATAGTTTTAAGGTAAAATAAATGCAAAACATTATTCATTCATATGATGAATTGTCAAAACTTTCAAGTGATGCTCCTTATTATTTTTACGGAGAGAAAACTTATACTACGGGATGGAAAATGCATTTATTCTTAAACAAAGGAAATGATGTTTTTCCGGATTTGCATGATAGAACGATCCAAGAATTATCTAAATTTTTAATATCTGAAAATTTAGAGCACAAATTCAAGAATGGATGCGATGGAGAAAATACTTTTTGTATTTATATCGGCAACAGAGATGATTGCGAAGAGTTAGCTTTAAGACTGGCAACAAGATTTGCAAAAGAATTTCAAAGATTGTCACCTCAGGGAAATAAATTCTCTGGTTCTGATAAAAATATGTTTGATAATCCTAATATCGGTATCAGATTTGATGGTGTGAATGAAAATCTTCCTAATTCTCCTTTTTTGCGTTATGGTGATAAAGGCATTCCTGATTTCTTACATGGAATATGTTTTGCCAGTTCTGTACTTGGTAAAAAGGTGACATCCGAACAGGAAGAAAAACTTAAGAAAGTTGCCTGTCACCTAATTCTAGCAAAATACTGTGGCGAAAAATACCTTGGAAAAAATTATGAATCGAAGCCATGGGATAAGGAAATATTTGATAATATTTCAGAATTTTCTTCTGATGATGTAAAAAAATACACCCAACAATGTATAACCATGTTTCGTCCTCGTCAATATATCAAACTCACTTCTTTATCCCCAAAAGAATACGAGATAAATATAGATGAGAAAATGAAACCACGAAATAATAATCAACAACCGCTAAACAAATTATTTATTAAAAATCATGACTTTGAAATAATTGAAGCGGATAATATTAGCATGTCTGAAACAAAAGAGAAAAATGGAACGGAAATCACATGGAGTAAAATGGATAAGCCTTTAGCAAAATATATAATAATGGAAGCCGGATATAGTTTTGTAAGGTTATATGATGATAAAAGAAAAGATGATTGTTTTTTACTGCATGATGGTCAGGTTTATCAAGTTAAAAATGGAAAGGCAGAAGCATTACAGAGTTCTGCATTGGCTTCAAGAATTGAAAATATAGCAGCCGAAAGTTTGGTTATGAAATCTCGTTTGGAAAATCTTCCTATAAATCAAAAATCTCCAAAAGTCCGATAATGATTGAAAAAATACTGTTTTAGAGATTTATAAAATCGGACTTTTCACTAATAAAAAAATGTAGTATTTTCAATAACTAAGCCGTTCGACAAACCGCTTCGAACGGCTCAAATTAACAAATGGTGCGCTAGAC
>CADAAN010000033.1:13588-22685 GCA_902785935.1 uncultured Pseudomonadota bacterium | reverse complement strand
TATTTGAAAATCAAGATACCAATAAACCTCTTATTTATCTTGATACAGCCGCTTCTGCACAAAAGCCGCAAACTGTCATTGATACGATTTGCCGTGTTTATGCACACTCTTATGCCAATGTACATCGCGGAACATATGCTTTAGCTGATGAAATTACAAAAGCTTATGAAGATGCAAGACAAACAATTGCCGATTTTATCCATGCGCGTACATCTTCTGAGGTTGTTTTTACGCGTAATGCGACGGAATCCGTCAATCTTGTCGCCGCTACATGGGGCAAAACAAATTTAAAAAAAGGTGATGAAATTTTGGTTTCAGAGGCTGAGCATCACGCAAATCTTGTTCCATGGCAGATGATTGCACAACAAACAGGTTCTGTTCTTAAAATTTTTAAAATTTCGGATGACGGTTCTTTTGATGACGAAGCATTCAGCAACGCACTGACAGATAAAGTTAAACTTGTTGCTACGACGGCAATGTCTAATGTTTTGGGAACAGTTTTTCCGATTAAAAAAATTACAAAAGCCGCGCATCAAATCGGGGCAAAAGTTTTGATTGACGCATGTCAGGCAATTGTTCATAAAAAAACGGATGTACAAGATATTGATTGCGATTTTCTTGTTTTTTCGGGACACAAGCTTTATGGCCCGACGGGAATCGGGGTTTTATACGCAAAATCTGAAATTTTGGCTCAAATGCCGCCTTATCAAACAGGCGGTGATATGGTCGATACAGTCACTTATCAAAACACAACTTTTGCTCCTCCGCCGGCACGTTTTGAAGCAGGGACACCTGCCGCCGTTCAGGCCATAGGACTTGATGCGGCTGTCAAATATGTCTTAAGTATCGGACAAGATGCAATTGAACGCCATGAAAATGATTTAATTGCGTATTTCAATCAAAGAGCATCTCAAGATCCAAAGCTTAAAATCATCGGAACAGCGAAAGACAAAGGCGGTGTATTTGCCTTTGATTATAATGGTATTCATCCGCAGGATTTGGCATTTGTTTTAGCGCATGAAAATGTTGCTGTTCGTATCGGGCATCATTGCGCCGAGCCGCTTGTTAAACGCATGGGCTATCAGTCATTGGCTCGTGCTTCATTCGGGCTCTATACATCAAAAAATGACATTGATGCCTTTTTCAAGGCACTTGATAAAGCCTCAAAATTCTTTTAGAGATTAAAAATCTCCCGTGAATTGCCTAAAAAATAAGCAAAACACGGGAGAAATCGAGGGGGTCTTAATCCCATATGGTCTTAATTCCACCTAAAGCAAGCAGAACAGACACTATACCACCCACAATAGCAGGTGTAAAAGTGTGTTCTGCAATGGCTATCCATATGGATGTGCCTAAGATCACTAATCCTAGCCAAATGCAAGTTGTACCGAGCGGTAAACTCGCCGCGGCAAACGGCATAGAGCTTACGCTTATTTCGTGAGTAGACACGATAAAACCAGCAATAAGCCCTCCACCGGCTAGAATAGATCCTACAATGAGCGGATTTGTATCAGGCAAAATAATTTGCCAAATAACAAGCCCAATCATCGCGATTAAGACAATTGCCGCAATGATGTAAGCGGCAGGGATTTCAATCTTTTTCATATTTTTTTAATTTAAATTAAACATTCTATGATAAGATTCCCCTCAAGGGAAATAATAAACAAAATAAGATTTTAAACTTTTCTATCTCGTGGCGGTGTTTGCGTTTTGGCGCTCACAGCTCAAAGATTTTGCCATTGCCCTCACAAGCTGGGTCGAAACATCGTCCATTTTTTGTGTTTTCGGCTCCATGCCACGTTCAATTTGAGCTATCGCTTCATCAAGCGAAATTGCATATCCTTTTTCACGGCACAAATCAAAAAGCTTATAGCAATCGGGGCGTCTTTCTTTATCAATATAATTGCCCGTATAAACAACGCTTGGGATTCCCAAAGCCGCCGCATCCGACGTATATGAAAAACTGTCGTGCGTGTTCACCACAAATGCACACACGTCCAAAACGGCCGGATATATGTTGCCGATACTTTTCGCCTGTTCTTCAAACTCTGCCTTATATTTGCCGCTGTAATTTCTGAAATCTTGCGCTTGTTCACCATTTTGCGCGATTTTTTTGGAATTAAAAAATTCCATGTGGTAAAGCTTGCATCTTTCAAACAAATAGTCCGTCACATCAGAAGGCGTGCGCGGCGAGTTTGTGAAAATCACATTATAACCACATTTTTGCAAATTGCGTGCTGATTCAATGAGCCTGACGCCATCTTCTTTATCAAACCCGATGGCACCGTTGTCGGTAATGCCGCCAAGCGAGAACAAAACATTTTTCTTATCGCGGCTGTGGTCTATGATTGCCCCTTTGGCATAAAGCAAATTGCCGCTCAAAACGCTTTTGATTTTGCCAAATTTTTGCTGTAAATGCGCTGAAAATTTTTCATATTTATCTTCAAGTTGATAAACATGGTTTCTTATCGTCGCCCAATTGTTGTTGCCCGCGGCGCCGAGTGTTTCTACCACTTTAGATTGAAGTTTTGGGTTTGACTTTAAGACAGCTTCATCCAAATCAGAGAGTTGATGTTTGCCAACGTTAATGAGGTCGACATTTTGATAATCGTAAAGGTTGCTTAACAAAACCATTGTTTTAACTTCATGACCGCGCGCTTTGAAAGCATCTTTAAGAGCCAAAGAGAGCAAGTCAACGTCTCCGTTTTCTTCCTTCTTTTTAGATTGATCAAAGGGCAAAACAACAAATTCCGGCGCCTTATTTTCTTTTAAGTATGCATCAACCGCCCCGCGAGTCGCCGCCTCAAATTCAGCGATACTTGCAAAATTTTTTGGATGCAAAAGCGTGCCATCAGGGCTTTTAAGCAAAGCCTCACGAGATGCCGGCACTTTTTCGCCGCGATGTCGCAACCTTGCACCTTGAACAACAACCCCTCGCATCTGGTTGTTTGTACCGGTCATTTTGCTTTCAATCCCGATAACACGCATGGCATAAGTCCCTTTTACAAGCTATTTTCCGTAAAAATCTTTAATTTTATCTGCAAATTGCTTATCCAGCACGCTTCTTTCTTGAGCCATCTTCTGTTCCCGGTCAGCCTTTTCTTGAGCCTTGGCTTCTTGCGCTTTTTGCCTTGCTTCCTTGCGCAATCTGTGTCCATCTGTTAAGATGGTCTGGCGTGCTTCTTCAATCACTTTCCCGATTTCCTGATATTCAGGCTTTAAAGCTATCGGTTTTTTAATAAATTCATCAAGTTCGATGTAATACTCTTCCCCGCTTCTATATTCTCGCTTTGCAGAAAAATTCATATGAAATAAATCTTCCGTGGAAAAGGCTTCTTCCTCAGAAGATGATTTTTGTTGAGATGTCATATCTTGTGTTTTTTGTTTTTTAGCAAAAAGCTTCTTAAAAACATTCTGTCTGGCTCTGTTCACCTCAGGAGCTTTTTCTTCCTTTGACGCCTCAATTGGTTTCGGTTTTTGAATAGATACCTTAACGCCATTATATTCATGATAGTCAGAAATGTAATCACCATCCCTTGTTGACTCATGGTAAAATTCAACAGTTAAGTTTGCCCCATCTTTTTGACTATACCTTATGCTTTCAGAGTTATACCCCCCATCAACATAAGTTGTATTTTCATTAATTTTGTATTCCATGATTTTATCCTTTCTTAAAATGTTTTTGTTTTGTGTCTATTTTTTTCAATCATCATTCGACGCGGCCACCCGGTTTTAATGGTACCGAATGAGTTGAATTTTGAGTCGGCGATGCGGAAGATAAAGCGACATCTTCACCATCTTTCTGAGATATCATTTTTTTCGCCTTATTGAGACGTTTTTCAACAATGTCCGGGTATTCAATTTCCCTCTCTATCTTAGCGACTTCTTTAGCAAGTAAATAATCGATTTGGCCAAAATCATACATATAAGTGTTTTCATTAAATTGGCCTTTATAAAATTCCTTAATGGCATTTGTTCGCGTCAATCCCCACTTTTCTGTACCCGGAAAAGACTTATCCAAAAAGGGCCCGCTTGGCAGACGCATAGACAGTTGTCTTAATGTCTCAGCCGCCAGCAAAGAAGCCGGTGTCATTTTAAGATCAAAATCTTTTAACATACGTGACGAATACGGACGGTATGTTTCCGTTTCGACAGCAGGCGTATGGACAAGAGCATCTAATCCTTCAATCAGCTTAAGCAACCTTCTGTCATCCAAAGAGCAACCATATTGTGCAACATCTTGGACATCCTCAAAGTTATGTATTTGATCGTGATTTTCGATTATATCGCCATATTTGTTATCAAGTGCAGCACTTTCAACCCGCTCAATGAATTTATCTTTACTGTAAATACCTTCAACATAATATTCAACATCATTAAAAAAACCAAAGTGACGTGACATGACTTTATTCCTTTCAACGTATCAAAAAAACGTTCCTTTTTTTGTTACACTGCTTTTGTGTATTGTGAAAATTTTTGTTTAAGATAAAAAATGCGCTTAAAGATTGAAAACTAAAATATTTTAGAAAATTTTAAAAAACTTCTTGACAAAAAGAAAAATATATATTAGTGTAACAAAAAAAGGGAACCTTTTTTTGACACACTTTTAAATAAAAAAATCAAAGACTATTCACTGAAGACCATAAATAAATAGCTCATCACGATAAAGCCTGAAAAAACGGCAAAAGCTGATTTTTCTGTTTCCTTATAGCCGTATGTTTCCGGTAAAATCTCATTGATGACGACAAATAACAACGTACCGCCGGCCATTGCCATCGCAATCGGGATAAAACTGACAGATGTCCCGATAAACAACAACCCGATAAAGGCGCCTAAGGGCTGTATCATACCGATTAAAAGCGCCGTTAAGGCAGATTTAAGCTTTTGTTCGCCGGCGGCTACAAGCGAAATGGCCATTGTCAATCCCTCCGGAATATTATGAAGCGCAATCCCGATGACAAGGCTCAGCGGATTGATAAATTCTTCGGCACTGTATGCCACACCGACAGCCAACCCTTCCGGCAATTTATGAAGAGAAATTGCAATGATAAAAAGCCATGCTTTTTTTAAATTAAACCTTAACCCATGACGCACCATATTGTTGTGTTCATGCGGCAAAAGTGCGTTTAATATCCATACCAAAGCAACCCCGCATGTAACCGCGCCGCAATACCAAAAACCGGCAACATGGATATCATGAAAATTTTCAACAAGCTCTTGCATTGCAGGCACTAAAAGCGCAAAAAATGAAGCAGACAACATCACCCCGGCCGCAATATTGAGCATCGTATTGATATTACTTTGTGTATATTTTTTCTTTAAATATATCCCAAAACCGCCAACCCCCGTAAAAAGTCCGGCAATAAGCGCACCATAAAGACCGTTCAAAAAATTCGGGTTAGAAAAAATGTTAAGCATTTATTTTTCTTCCGATTTAGCATCTTCCGAAGCGCTTTGATTTTCCTCAGCTTCAGGCTTTTTGCGGCTCAAATGATCCATCGAAATCACTTTCGGCTCTAATTTTTCTTTAAAGATTTCGGCAAGTTTATCACGCATCATCTGCGCATCATTTAATTTTGCGAACGAAACATTGCCTTTAGAATCATCTTCTTTTTCAACTTCACCGCCGCCGGCTTTGAAAATACCCTCAACAAGGCACAAAACCGTCAAAATATTATGCGCAAATTTTGATTTGTCCTTTTCATCTTTTAAGGACAAAAGCTGTTGAAAGACAGGATTTTTGCTTTTGCGAAAATCTGCAAAACAGGCATAATCCATTTCAAAAGCATTGTTTGTTTTTGTAGGTACAATCGTCGTACGAATCTCTTTTTCCTGCACATATTTAATCAAATCCTGCGCCGCTTCTTTGCAATACTTGAAATGAGGAGAATCAAGATCTGCCTGATAGAAGCCCTCTTCATCTTTATTTTCAAGCACATCACCGCTTATGATGATTCTTTTGACCTTTTTGGCAATGGTATCATGCGTGGCTTTCATATATTTTCCAAAATCGGCAAAAGGCGCATCAAATACAAGGATGATATTTTTTTCTTTAATCGTTTTAATATACTCTTGCAAAAAGAGTGTACCGCTTCTTTGAACCGTGGTACCTGCCGCTTCAAAAACAGGTGTAAACGGTGTTTCAACATATGTGCTGTTTTCATCACCCTCAAGCGTTTCATAATCGCCACCCGGAACAGCTTTAACAAACGGATATCCTAGATAAGACATTGCTCCCTTGGCAAACATAGCACGTCTGCGTCTTGTCTCAAATGTACCGACTTGGGTGATAATACCTCTTAAATTGATTAGTCTCTTATCATTTAAGTATGCCAAAATCGCAAGTGAGGCTAAATCGTCAATATGTCTGTTTGTATCTGTAAAAACCAATACTTCAGGAACTTTTCTTTCTTTTTTCTTTGCCATAATCTATTATCCTTATTCATTACCTTTATATAAGCTATCCTAATTTCTTTTTCAAAAGTTCATTAACAAGTCCGGGATTGGCAGCACCTTTAGAAGCTTTCATCACCTGTCCGACAAACCAACCGAAGAGATTTGTCTTGCCTGCCTTATATGCATTTAAGTTATCCGGATTTTGCGCTAACACTTCATCAACGATTTTTTCAACCGCACCTGTATCCGTCACTTGTTTCAAACCTTTTTCCTCAACGATTTTTGAGGGCATTTCACGGCTCTGCCACATATAAGCAAAAACATCTTTTGCAATTTTGCCGCTGATGACATTTTGCGCAATTAAATCGACAAGTTCACCAATCATTTCAGGCGTCACGGGAGATTGTTCCAAACTCAGTTTATTGGCATTTAAATTTGCAAACAATTCACCCAAAATCCAGTTGGCAACCTTTTTACCATCATGACCTTTGGCCGCTTTTTCAAAAAAGTCTGCAGACTGGCGCGATTCGGTTAATAAATCAGCATCATAAGGCGTCAATCCGAATTGCTTGATAAACCGCTCTTTTTTAGCATCAGGCAATTCAACCATCTCTTTTTTGATATTTTCGATATATTCATCCGTCAAATACAGCGGTGGCAAATCAGGCTCAGGAAAATAGCGATAATCATCGGCATATTCTTTTAAGCGCAAAAACTTGGTTTGTCCCGTTGTCTGGTCAAACTGACGTGTTTGCTGCTCAATCGTGCCGCCTTGTTCATAAATTTCAATCTGACGTTTGGCCTCATTTTCAATCGCCTGCATAGCAAATTTGACCGAATTGACGTTTTTAATTTCGGCACGCTCACGCATACCTTTTTCGCCTTTAAGCCTGACGGAAATACTGGCATCACAGCGCATTGAGCCTTCATCCATATTACCGTCGCACGTCTCTAAATAACGTACAATCGAGCGTAACTTTTTCAAAAAAGCACCGGCTTCTTCAGGTGATCTGAAGTCAGGTTCTGTCACGATTTCCATCAAGCCGACCCCTGCCCTGTTAAAGTCAATATAGCTTTTTTTAGGATTCAAATCGTGGATAGACTTTGCCGCATCTTGTTCGATATGAATACGTGTAATCCCGATTTCTTTTGAACTGCCGTCCGACAAGTCAATTTTTACACTGCCTTTACCAACAATCGGATATTCATACTGCGTAATCTGATACCCGTTCGGTTGATCGGCATAAAAATAGTTTTTGCGCGAAAAAACGGAATATTTGTTGATCTCAGCATTCAATCCCAATCCTGTTTTGACGGCCTGATGCACACATTCTTTATTCAAAACGGGAAGCATTCCCGGCATACCGGCATCAATAAACGATACGTTTTCGTTGGCATCATCGCCAAATTCGGTTGAAGCGCCCGAAAAAATTTTTGATTTTGAAATAATCTGGCAGTGAATTTCAAGACCGCAAACAATTTCCCACTCATTTTGAGCTGTTTTAATGGTATATGTCATCTTCTTATTTCCTTTCAAAACCGGCATCTTGCTCTAAGCCGTAAGCTGCTTTGAAAATCGTTTCTTCATCAAAAGCTTTGCCGATGAGCTGCATTGCAAGCGGTAAACCGTCATGATTTAACCCGATAGGGAGCGATAACGCCGGCAAACCGGCTAAATTAACGGATACCGTAAAAATATCGTTCAAATACATATTAATCGGATTTTCATTCATGCTTTTATCACTAATTTCAAAAGCTGCGACAGGCGACGTCGGTGCCAAAATCAAATCACATTTTTTGAAAGCATCATCAAAGTCGTTTTTAATCAGGCGGCGAACTTTTTGAGCCTTCAAATAGTATGCGTCATAATATCCGGCAGACAAAACATATGTCCCGATCATAATACGGCGTTTGACTTCCGCCCCGAAACCTTCTGTTCTGGTGTTGACATATAAATCATCCAATTTTTCACCATTAACACGAAGCCCGTAACGAATACCGTCATAGCGTGCCAGATTTGATGAAGCCTCCGCCGGCGCAATAATATAATAAACAGGCAAGGCATATTTTGTATGCGGCAGAGAGATGGGCACAATTTCCGCCCCGCGAGATTGAAGCATCTCCGCGGCTTTATCCCAATAAGATGCAATTTCAGCATTTAAGCCATCAGGCCTGTATTCTTGAGGCACACCGATTTTTAAGCCCCTGATGTCTTGACCCAAAACCTTTTCAAAATCAGGCACCGGCAATTTTGAAGAGGTCGAATCTTTAGCATCATATCCCGCCATCGCTTTGAGCATTAAGGCCGCATCTGTTACATCTTTTGTCATTGGACCCGCCTGATCAAGCGAAGAAGCAAAGGCCATAATTCCCCATCTTGAACAACGACCGTAAGTCGGTTTTATACCGACAATACCGCAAAAAGCCGCAGGCTGACGAATAGAACCGCCCGTGTCCGTACCCGTTGCAGCCGCACACATATCCGCCGCGACAGCCGCCGCCGAACCGCCGGAAGATCCGCCGGGGACAAGCGGTTTTTCTTTTGAATACGGATTGATAACCGGACCATAAAAGCTGTGTTCGTTAGAACCGCCCATGGCAAATTCATCCATATTGAGTTTGCCTAAAAAGACTGCGCCATTTTCAAGCAAATTTTGTGTCACGGTTGATTCGTACTCTGGCACAAAACCGTCTAAAATAT
>CADAAN010000033.1:0-13546 GCA_902785935.1 uncultured Pseudomonadota bacterium | reverse complement strand
TCGATTTGTGCCGTTTTGATAATGTTCATCGGCAATTTTGGCTTGATTTAAGGCAAGCTCCGGCGTTTCTAACACATAAGCATTATACTTTCGCCCGTCTTCCATATTCCTGATATAGGCATTTGTCAGCTCTGTTGCTGAAAACTCTTTATTTTTAAGCCCTTTGAGTGATTCGGAAATGGTCAATTTTGTTAAATCGGTCATTTTATTACTCCACAACTTTCGGTACGGCAAAATAGCCGAATTCCTGCATCGGCGCATTTTTCAAAACCGCCTCTTTATAGTTGCCGTCAGTCACTTCATCATCACGCATGGGAACTTCTCCGCCATTAACGCAAAAAAGCGGCTCAACATCTGATGTTTCGACTTCATTTAACTGTTCAACCCAAGACAAAATTTTATTGAATTCTTCTTTTGTATCATTCAATTTGCTGTCTTCAACTTTCAGGTGTGCCAACGCGGCCACCCGTTTAACCGTATCATTATCTATTGCCATAAAAGCCTCGTTATTTTTCTCATTTACGGGATGTTTTATCAAGAACTTTTTATAAATGCAAGGCAAATTTTTATTTTTTTAATATTTTTGAATATAAAATCAAAAGGGCCGGATAACAAATCATATCTCCTTATTAAACCGACCTTATTTAATTTGAATAGATGTACGCCGATAGCATCGACAGAATTATTTATCTACTCTTAACGATATCTGATTTTGACCGAATTGACCTTGCCCGCAACAAAATTAGCCTCTTCAATGGTATAAATCCGGCGCACATCGTAATTGCCTTTTAAAAGGTCATTGATGCTTTGGTAGGTTTTGCCATTATACTTTAACATATATTTTCCGTCGCTTTGAATGAAAGTGTCACAATCAGAGCCTTGACAAATGCCTTTTGCCTCCAAAACATCACGCTTGCACTCCCCCAAAACTTTTGTGCATTCGTTCGTTTTACCTGCCATATCCGTGCTTGAATAATAATATTTTTCGTTTTCCGTTCCGTAATCTAAAATATAAACCCCGCCTTGTTTGTCAAACGAAATGATTTTAGAACCGATTTCGTCATTTTGTTTTAAGGCATCACAGCTTTTATTTGAAGAAAGACAATACATACTCTCCGGCGCAACGGGACTGCCTGAACTTGAGCCCCAAAATGCATCTATATCAATTTCGGCATCTCCTTCAATAACCGGATTTTTGACCATCATCAGGGCATTTCTTTTGACAGAAGATACACTTTCCGGAATAATTAAGCTGTCGATGTTGGTATTACAAAAAGCAGCTATACCGATGTTGTACAAATTTTCAGACAATTGAACATCACTTAATCTGCGCGCATACTGAAAAGCTCCGGTACCTATATCCGTGACCGAGTCTGATATATCTGCCGACGTTACGGCTGTATTATAAAATGCATAAGCCCCGATTTTGGTAATTCCGGATTCGATAGTGATATTTGTTATATCACCGCTGTATGCGCCCCAAGGCGCCGTTGTTTGAGCCGCGTGCGTCCCGCTGTATAATGCAGTTTGCGTCTTAACAAACTCAAAAGTGTACATATTTCCCGTGCCGGAAACAGTGAGTTTTCCCGTTTCGGTATCCAAAGTCCACGTACAGTCATCGCCGCATTTTTCACCTGTTACAATTTCCGCCTGCACATTAAAACTTAAAATCATTCCTAAAATTAAAACGTATTTTCTCATAATTTATCCCCTTTTATAAAAAATGTCATTAAAAAAGTCGCACCTTTTAAGAGCGACGGGGAGTAAAAGAATCATGTGAAGAGTTATGACTCTGATGACCTTTAGAATAAAATTCTTGTACATCCGTCATCAGCTCCCCGACTAATTTCGGGGATAATGTGTTTTTAAAACAAAAAACACCATAAAACTACAGTGTATCTATCACTGTTCTTCACTTAGGCTCTTTTAAAGCCCCGCACCCTATCAGGGTACTTGATAGAAAAGCCAAAACCTCCCTACCCGATTTTGATTATCGCATAAAAAAATATGAAAGTCAAATAAAATCAGTCCATGTTTTCAATTTTTTTTATTAACTGCCGTTCGGATCATAAAAAAATGCGTTTTTTAATAAAATTCTGTCGCCAATCTCGGATATTTTGTTTTCAGATTTAAAGATTGCTTGCTGTGTATAGCGTATATCAAAAACTTGTATTTTGCTGAAGCTTTTGGTATGTATACAACTATGTTAAACGATATGTTAAAACAAAAAATTGCGATTTTTAAGAAAAATAAGCGGGCAAAATGGGCATTAACGGCATTTTTGCTTATCTTTATTGTATCCCTTTTTTCAGAACTGATTGCCAATGATAAACCGCTTTTGTTAAAATATAAGGGTCACTTTTATTTTCCGATTTTTGAAACTCTGACGGATAAATTTTTGGGCGGTGATTTTGAAACGCCTGCCGATTACAAAGATCCGCTGATTAAAGAAAATATTCAAAAAAACGGTTTTATGGTGATGCCTTTTATCCCTTTTTCATTCAACACCGTTGATTATGAAATTCAGACACAGACGCCTTCAAAACCTGATAAGACGCATTTTCTAGGCACGGATGATGAAGGGCGTGACATTGTTGCTCGCGTGCTTTACGGCATCAGGCTTTCGGTGGTTTTTGCCTTTTTGCTGACACTTTTTTCAGCCGGCATCGGGATATTTATCGGTGCCGTTCAGGGGTATTTCGGCGGTAAAATCGATATCATTTTTCAGCGTTTTATTGAGGTTTGGGAGAGTCTGCCGCAGCTTTTTATCCTTATCATTATTGCAAGTCTTTTTACACCGACATTTATATCGCTTTTGTTGATTTTGATGCTTTTTTCATGGACATCACTGACAGCAATGGTACGTGCGGAATTTCTGCGTACGCGAAATTTTGAATATGTTATGGCAGCCAAAGCTCTCGGTGCATCACATTTAAGGATTATTTTTAAACATATTCTGCCCAATGCCCTTGTGACCTCATTGACTTTTATTCCTTTTATTTTATCCGAATCAATTGTCGCATTGACATCGCTTGATTTCTTAGGCCTCGGCTTAGGACAGGATTACCCTTCACTCGGCGATTTGGTGCGTCAAGGCAAAGATAATTTACAGGCTCCTTGGATAGGTCTTACGATTTTTGTGGTTCTTTCAAGCCTGTTGACCATGCTGATTTTTATCGGTGAAGGCGTACGCGATGCCTTTGATTCAAGGAGAAAATCATGACAGCACTTTTAAGCGTCAAAAATCTCAAATTGAGCTTTTCGGGGGCTGAATCTATCAATGAAGTTGTGCATGACATCAGCTTTAATCTTAACAAAAACGAGGTTTTAGGCATTGTCGGTGAAAGCGGATCTGGCAAATCGGTTACGGCTTTATCGATTTTAGGCTTAAGCAGAGCCAAGGCAAATCCTAAAAGCAGTGTTTGTTTTAAAGGCCAAGAGCTTTTAAATGCGCCGAAACAAGTGCTGAAAGATATACGCGGCAAAAAAATCGGTTTTATCTTTCAAGAGCCGATGAGCTCGCTCAACCCGCTTCATAAAATCGGAGCACAAGTTGCCGAAGCCATCCTCATCGGGCAAAAAATCTCATCTGCCGAAGCAAAATCAAAAGCGCTTGAGCTCTTAAATCAAGTCGGTCTGAAAAATGCCGATGTAAGATACAACGCCTATCCTTTTGAATTATCAGGCGGTGAGCGTCAGCGCGTGATGATTGCAATGGCCATTTCAAACAAGCCGGATATCTTAATTGCAGATGAACCGACAACCGCGCTTGACGTCACAATTCAAAAACAGATTATCGACCTGATTTTGGATTTAAAAAAATCGCTCGGTATGGCGGTGATTTTCATCTCACATGATTTAAAACTGGTGGCACAAATTGCCGATAAAATAATTGTGATGTATAAAGGCAAAATTGTTGAAAAAGGAGATGCAAAGTCTATTTTTGAGCACCCCGCTCATAGTTATACCAAAAAATTAATTTCATCAATTAATGTTTTGAAAAATAAAGAAAAAAAATATAAGAATATTCTTCTTTCTATTCAAAATTTATCCGTGCGCTATACCATCAAAAAAAATATTTTAGGAAAAACGACACGCTTTTTAGATGCTTTAAAAAACGTATCTTTAGATATTAAAAACGGTGAAACACTCGGTATTGTCGGTGAAAGCGGGTCAGGTAAAACGACACTCGGCCTTGCAATATCAAATTTAATTAAGTATCAAGGAAAAATAGAATTTCAAATGCCGATGACGGGGCTTGATTTTCGCAAGAATGTCCAAATTATTTTTCAAGATCCATATAACAGTTTAAACCCGCGGATGAACATTTTGCAGATTGTCGGCGAAGGTCTTAAAATTCACAAAAAAGAATTAAATAACAATAGCATAGAAAAAGAAGTTATATCTGCACTTGAACAAGTCGGCTTGGGTGCTGATGATATCAAAAAGTATCCGCATGAATTTTCGGGTGGTGAACGTCAGCGTATTGCCATCGCTCGCGCCATCATCTTAAAACCAAAGCTGATTGTTTTGGACGAACCGACCTCCGCGCTTGATGTCACAATTCAAAAACAAATCATTACACTATTGAAAAATTTACAAAAAAAATATCATATGACATATATTTTTATCTCACATGATATGCGCTCGATTATGGGTGTGTCTGACAGAATTGCCGTCATGAAAAACGGCAGTTTGGTTGAAATCAATTCTGCATCACAAGTCTTGAATCACCCAAAAAACGATTATACAAAATCCCTGATAAAAGCTTCAATTTTTTGATGAAACATAAGCTTAAATTGTAGCCTGAGTGTACTTAAAAAAGATATAAAAGTCAACTTTTTTATATCGGCTGATAAATTAAAATGGTTGACGAACAAAAAATATTGCGCTATATTGCCAGCATTGTCATCAACAGATCAAAGCGAAAAGATATGAGTTCCGTCAGCAAGATTGTTCGAAAATCAAGAGCGTCACTTTTTTGGTATTTTCGTTCACTTACAAAAGCCAAACGTGAGGCTATCTATACACTGTGCGCCTTTTGCTTTCATATTGAACAAATTCTTAACGGTTCGCTTGAACGAGAACAAAAAGAGGATTTGCTCAAAGCGTGGAAAATTGAGCTTGACAATATCTATGATAAAAAAGTACCTGAAACGACCATCGGTCGCAAAATTTATAAAAATTGCATGCGTTTTAAGATTAGAAAAGAAGATTTTGCCGCCATATTGGATGCTGCGCTTTTAGATTTTGAAAATCCTTTGCGTGCTCCGTCGAAAGATGTTTTTGAGGTTTATTGTCACGGCTCATCCGTCGCACCGATTTATATCATGCTCAAAATTTTAGGTGAACTGAAAGAGGCATCTATGCGCACTTTGTCCCAAAATCTCGGCAAAGCAATTGAGCTGACAAATATTTTACGCAACATCAAAGATGATGCTGTAAGCGGACATCTTTATGTGCCGCGTGAAGTTTTAATTTCAGCCCAAATAAAAAGCACAGATCCGATGAGTGTCGTCACAAATAAAAATTTAACTGTCGTGCGCGAAAGATTGGGCAAAGAAGCTTTAATATGTTTTGATAAAGCACATAAGTTGATTTTTACATCAGATAGAAAAAGCACGCGTATTTTACGCTTTATTTATCACCTTTATCGCAGATATTTTGATATAATGCATTTTCGCGGGTGGGAAATTATTTCTCCAAAGCCTGAAATTAAGCGTATTGACAAGGTAAAAATCGCTTTTAATGCCATTTTTGACCGCAATTAAATTTGTTGTGCGCAAAAGCGTTAAAGCTCTTTATAATCACATAATATTTTATATGCTCTCCTTAAAATGTTTTGTTATTTTAAGGAAGGAATTTATTAAAAATGAAAAAATCTTATTTATCCATCATTTCTTTGGCTACTTTGATGCCGATTGCCACATTTGCAGCCGAAACGCAGGACGCTGTCCAAAATGCCAGTAGCCTGACGGCCAACTTAAAACGTATTGCATTGCAATATAATCAAAATTCCGTTACAAACAAAGATGACGACAATTATCCGGGCAGTTATTCTTCTGACGAACAAGAAGTTTTTACGGGTATTTTTGACGGCAATATCGAATACAACCGCGAAAATTTGGTCTGGCTTAACAGCCTTTTTATGGAATACGGCAAAAACAAATCAACCAAAAACGGAACAACAACGAAAAGCGAAAATGCAGATAAAATTTTGTTTACAACCGATTATATGCATAAATTGTGGAAGCTTGAAGAAGGCTTTGTCGGTCCGTTTGCCAATCTCGGTTATGAAACGGAATTTACAACCTTTAAAGGCGAAGACGGTGAAGATTATCGTACCAAAATTTTGCGCGGCAAAACCGGTTTTAAGCTTTATGAAGGTGCATATTTTAAAGAGCTTTATGTCGCCGCGGTTGAAGAGGCTGATTTTACCTATGGAAATACAAATATGAAAACCGCCGCTGAAGTCGGTTATCAGTTTGAATATCAAATCAGAGATGATATGAAATTTATTTCAAACGGTTTTTGGAGGCAATATTTTGTTTATGATACATACCGTAATACCGACTTTAAGTATGAAGCAGAAACGAATAACCGTTTAGATGTCGCGATTGTGGGCGGATTATCGTTTGCACCCTTTGTCAATTATAAAATTGCCAAAACCCGCGGTGCTAAAAAGAACAGAGCAAACACCACTGTCGGCTTATCACTCGGCTATCAGACGGATTATAAATTCTGGTAAATATCAGAACTTTAAAAAAACACCTTTCCGATATTTTTATCCGAAAGGTGTTTTTTTATTTGACATTTGACCATGAATATGATGTAATGTATTTGGATAAAGAAGAGTGTTTCTTTATCAAGTGCCCAAAATGGGCACGGGGCTGTGAAATAGCTTTTAACCAACTACAGTGGCGAATAACACTGTTTTTATGCAATTGTTATTTTAAATAACGCAATTGTCCCCGAAATTTGATTGGGGGATTGGTGGTGAATGTACAGGATAATTTTCATCTAAAGACCACCAGAGTCATTTTAGTTGGTATGATTATTTCACTCTCCCGATCGCTCCTTTATGGTGCGGTTTTTGTAATCATAACTTTCATTAGGAGTACAACAAATGACTAAAAATAAATCTTTTATACTAGCTTTAATGGCTGGCACAACGTTATCTTCAAACGCAATGGCTACTGATATTATAGATAGCGGTACGTGCGGTGATAATTGTAGTTGGGAAATCGATGGGGATTATAATTTAATAATAAAACCGACTGATGGTAAAACAGCAGAGATGAATAATTATGAAGATTCTGCATATGTTCCTTGGGCACCATACATTCGTGATGTTTCAACCATTGATGTTAAAAATGGAATCTCTAATCTTGGAGATTTTGCATTTTCGAGCGCTTATTCAATAACAGAAATTTCTCTGCCTAATTCTTTAACCGATATCGGGGAGAATGCATTCGAGCATGCAACAGGTTTAACAACACTCATATTACCGGATTCTCTCGAAACCATAGGAAAAAATGCATTTTCTAATCTCGAAAATTTGGAAAGTTTAGTTATCCCTACATCAATTACCGAAATCGGAGATTATGCTTTTTCTTGGAGTAATGGTGGTGTAATATTTCTACCAGATAATTATGACGTTAACGTTATAATGGGGAGAGAGCCTTTTAATCATACACCCTGTGAGGTAGAAACTTATTGGAAAACAGATGAAGGAATATATTATAATTCTGAAGCAGATTCATACCATTTATCTCTAAATGATATGATTGAACATAATGATGAAGAATGTTATGGTATACAAAATTGTCAAGCAAAACTTCTTGAAAATCAGGGGCTTTGCGATTTTGATGATTGTTATGAATTGTTGGAAAATTATGAAGATGGGGATGAAATTATACTAAATGGTCAGAAATATGCTTCTCTATCGGATTTATTTGCAGGCAATGCTCTGCCTTCTACTCAAGAAATTCATAATTCGGACGGAAGCATAACCTTAAAAGATGCTGACGGCAACATCATCGGTTTTAAGAACAAAAAGATTTATACCATAAACGAAGCTACTAGCGTTGCCAAGCCGGTTGGTAATACCATTCGGATTAAATATCGGTAAAATAAAATGGAATTAACCAAAGACAATTCGTTGCAAAAAATTGCTTTGAGCATCAAAAATCTCAGGCGACTCGCGCCGGATGTATTTGATATGAAAAATAATCTTCATCCGATTGTTACGGCACAGATAAAAAAAATGATTGTTTTGATAAAAAAAGAATCTCTCTCCTTTATCAAAGCCCCACTTGATGATGTGGTACTTTTCGGGGATATTTGCACACCTTTTGTAAGGCCAAAGACAGATATTGATATCGGCCTTTTGCTTGAGACTTGCTTGCCTGAACAAACCATTGAAAATATCAATCTGTCATTAATACGCCGTGGTTTTGATTTCAAGATTGCTTATCATTGTGTTAAATTTCATGTTTTAATCAAGGGAAAAATTGTTGGGGCGAATTATTCCATAATCAAAAACAAATGGAATGTAGCGCCTATCATCAAAGACCTTGATTTTGCATCAAACACATTTTTCAAGGCTTATGCTGATTTAGCACACGATTTTAACCAAATGCTTTCAACGGCTGAACGCAATAACGATGGTTTTTTAACTCTTAAAGGTCGAGAAATCATCACACAATACCTTTTATCTTTAGAAGAAAAAGAAAAAAAGAGTGATATTTATACATTGGATTATCGACTTATCAAAGCCCTTTATTTGTTCGGTATACGTCAAAATCTAAACCATGAAATTGCTCTGGCGGAATGCTCGGATTTAAATTCACAAATTTTTAATGAAACTAAAGAAAAAAAACCGTTTAATCTGGAAAAAGACCTTGAAAGGCTTCTTTGTTTACAACCAAAACTTGATCCACGTATTTTTAATGAAAATGGCATAATGAAAGAAGATATTCGCCAAAGCCTTTTAAAAATCACGGATAAAGTGTATAAAAAAACGATTACCGATATCAATGGTCTTGAAATCAAAGATATTTGTTTAACAGGTTCATCTTCAAATTATTTTTGGCGTGACGATTCGGACATTGACTTGCGTATTGAGGTAATAAATAAAAGCAATAAATCACTTGAAAAAGACATTTTCCATTTTGACAAGTTTTTAGGCGCACAAATGGAGGGACTATCAGAAAAAGGGTATGCTTTTTATTTTCAAAACCGAACGGTTGATATTAAAATGTCATTAAAGCAAATTGATTTTATATCCATTTACTCTATTAAAGATAATGTATGGCGGATAGAACCGAATAGAGATGCTGTTTGTGGTATTTCAAAAACTGAAATGATTGATTATTACAAAATGCGAAAAGCTCAAATTCTAGAAGAATTTTATCAAATAAAAACAAAATATAAAGGTGTTGAACAAGCCGAAAAACTGGAAATCTTATATTTAAAAATTATTGACGAGTCGATGAATGTTCGGCAAAATATCAAAAAACATATCTTTTTCAAACTCCTCAATCAGGAGCGTCTCTTAAAAGCCATCGGCTCTGAAAGCATATTAGCATACAATAAAGCGCTCAGCCTTATTTAACAAATCGCCTTAAAATCCATATACACCAGCGTTGAATATCTTCTTACGGTATTTTGTCAATAAAAATATTGGGGCATGTCTGGATAATTTGCATGAAAATGACAGCACTTGGTAAAAACAACCGGAGTAACGATTGTTTTTATCCTCGCGCCTACATGGTCTCCGGTTCGAGGACAGCATACAAACAAAACCTCCCTGAAGGGAAGTTTTGTTTGGTGTTAGTGAATATTTTATTTAATTTTCAATATCCGCTGCTGCTTTTTGCTTTTCAGCAAAAAATTCCGTCATGAATTCTTGATAAATTTCCGGATAGCGCTCTGCAATAGCCTGCAACTGTTCGGCAAACGAATTAACATAGCGGAACCGATTGCCGCTTCTCATCATTTTTAGGGCCGCATCCACACGCTCTTTTTCAGGATTGGCTTCAACACGCATATTATCACCAATCATCATTTTTTGACGTGTTTCGTTATTGTAAACCGGCCAGCTGTATTTTTCTGTAGACGGATTACCCGTTTTTGCAAAATTTGCAATCATTTTTTGAAATTCCAATGCCAAGTCTACTTCTTCTTTGGTGCCCTTCACATCAACTCCGTCAAAGGTTCCGAACATATAGTAACAATCTATGGCATGCGCCGCTCCTAAATATTCAGGATAATCATATTTCTTTTCAACAGTATAACTGTAACTGATACCGCCGTTTTTGGCGTGTTCTAAAGCTTGATAGGTATTACCGATGGAAAGTATTTTATCATCCATATAACGTCTGGCAATTTCATTACCTGTGTATCCTAAGTTCTCTAAAGCTTTTTTATATTGCTCTAAGTCTTTTTTAAATTCATCTGTTCCAAGACTTTCATCCATTTCCATTGACACCTGACATACAGCATCAAACATCGGTTCATAACCAAGGAAAACACTCAAGAAATAACGAAATTCGTCAGCCGTATGTCCTTGCATGATGATTAAATCTTTGGTTATACCGTCTTCCCAAAGCTTAAACGGATCATTTGGTATAATTTTGCCGTCACGCACAATCAAATTGTATATATTTGTTGCATTTTGATCCCAATAGTTTTGAATCGTTTTGAAATCAATCTGCTCCAAATCTTTGACTGTTTTTACCCCTAAGTCCTTTTTGAGAGCTTCCGGCAGGGTTAAAGTCTTTTCTATATCATTTCCCTGATTAACCGAACCGCTCATTGGAATTGCTTTTTGGAATAAACCTTTTGCTTCAGGCAAAGTGCAAAGTGTTGAAACTGCTCCACCACCTGCTGATTCACCGGCAATCGTAATATTATTCGGATCACCGCCGAAAGCAGCAATATTTTCTTTAATCCATTTAAGTGATTGGACTAAATCAAAAATACTGTTATTGATAGAGGTTTCATATTCTTCTCCATCAGGAAATTCAGAAAGGTTAATTATTCCCAACATGCCAACACGATAGGTAACCGTAACCAATATCACATCAGGGTTATGTTGAACAAAAAACTGTCCGTTGTAAAGCGGGTCGGAAGTGCCGCCTTGCAACCAACCGCCTCCGTGGATAAACACAAGAACCGGTTTTTCTTTTGCACCTTTAACATTTTTCCAGACATTCAAATTTAAGCAAGCCTCACTCTGCTTATAAAGTGATGATCTCTCCCCCGTGGGATCAATCGGTTGCATACACGTTGGTCCGAAATAATACGCCTCATAGACCTTATCTGATGGTTCGGGATCTGTTGCTTTCTTAAAGCGTTTATCCCCAATCGGCTGTTTTGCAAAAGGAATACCCTTCCATGCAATAACATCATCTTTTTTTGTACCGACAAAAATGCCGTTTTTACAATCAGCTGCCAAACTCTTATCATACTGACCGGTTATTATCTGATTAGGATGATATTCTTCTATCTTGGAACTTTCTTGCCATTGTTCCTGCGTTTTGTATGGTGAAACATTATTTTCCCCATAACAAACATGGCTGATACCGCTCAATATTAAAACTGTTGTACTTAAAATAGTTAATTTTGACATATTGTCCTCCCATTATATTTTCACTATGAGGGAATGCTATGTTATTTTGTTAAAATATGCAATAATTTATATCATTTTATTAAAAAAAAATTGACTATTAAAAATATTTAATATAGAAAGAATGTGAATATGGCAACAAATAAAAGGAGGAAAAATGAAATTTTTAGCAACAACTGTTTTAGCAGCCGGATTATGCTTTGGTGTTATGACACAAGCAAATGCTTGTTCACGTGTGACATACACCTCTAAAGACGGGAGCGTTGTTACCGGTCGTACAATGGACTGGTTTAAACCCGATGAGGTACAATTTGTTCTCTCTCCCAAAGGAATAGAATATTCCGGTTTAGGCAGCAACCCGCTTAAATGGTCCTCAAAATATGCAAGCTTGGCAGTTACCAGTTATGGTTTTGTAAATTCCGGTATTAACGAAGAACGTTTGGCTGTCGATGTTTTATACTTGGAAACATCAAATTATGGAGATTTACAGCCCGAAGAAAAGACAGTAACATCTGAAATGGTAACACGTTTCCTGTTGGATAATTTTTCATCTGCTCAAGAAGTGGCAGATTATTTCGAAAATGAAAAATTCCGTGTTGTTTTAGATGAAGAAAGAGCCAAACTTTTAGGTGCCCCTATAAACATTCATTATATTGTAACAGATAAAACAGGTGATAACGTTATTATTGAATATATCGACGGCAAAGCCAAAATACACCATCAAAAGGGAAGAATTGTCTTCACCAACGATCCTGAATATGATAAAATGCTCGCCATACGAGATTATTTTAAAGAGGCAGGTATTGAAGGCAGTATGCCGGGTTCATCTCTATCACAAGCACGTTTTGTATATTTAACAGGTTGGCTGGATCAGATGGTCAACAATCCTTTTCCGGAAATCAAAACAGAAATTCCGGGATATACATTTGCTGACCAAACATCAGCTATGGTGCTTTCCTTAATGCGCGGTGTTTCTACACCGTACGGATTGGTTTTTGACACAGAACACTTAAATAATACATCTACTTTGTGGCGTACGATATCCGATGTCAAAAATGGTGTGTTCTATTTTGATTCTGCTTTATTACCCTTAACTTTCAAGGTTGATTTAAAGCAAGTTGATTTTACTAAACCTAAGGTTATAAGCCCCTATAAAGACCATATCCCGCAGGGCGATATTACGAACTTATTTAAATAACATACCACTATAAATCTAAAAAAAGGAGCAACATACATTGCTCCTTTTTTTAGATTTATAGTGGATTGAGGGAGAAATGGCAATTGCGAATACTTTTAAAGCAAAAAGTATCTGTTTATCTGCCACCGGTTCTTTCTCGGTAATGAATGCTAGCTTGTATGACATAAAGAATATCCCGCAACCGAACTATTTTTTGATAACTTCCCAATGGCCACCTTTATCAGGACCGACACGACGGAGCTGACCATCTATTTTTAATATTGAGATTTGTTTAGCCACCGCACGCCTTGAAATTCCTAAAATATTTGCCATTTCGCCGGTGGTGATATTGGAATTTTGTATAACGAGTTGTAGAATTTTCTGTGAACTTTTCTGTGAACCTTTGTATGCACTTTTCTGTGAACTTTTTTCTATTTTAATCTGCATTTCGCGATTATCCAGCAGATTTTGCTCAGCCAAAAGCAGATTGCCAAGAATTTATTCAAAAACGCCATGGTATAAGGAATGTCTTCCGTTAAATTTTGATAATTTGAAAATTTATGGTGTCGAATTTAGCACCTTTTTTGTTGTCCAAACGATTTCATTAAAATTTTTTTATTTGCCGGGGGCACATTTTCCGCCTTTTTGACTCTTTACCTTTTGTAGCAACCAAACAAAAGGAGTTAAACAGCAAAAAAAG
This sequence comes from uncultured Pseudomonadota bacterium, assembly GCA_902785935.1. Classification (GTDB taxonomy): domain Bacteria; phylum Pseudomonadota; class Alphaproteobacteria; order RF32; family CAG-239; genus UBA1254. The sequence continues at coordinate 37 of CADAAN010000033.1, read as the reverse complement.
AATCATTGAAAATCAATAACTTATAAAAAAGTGAAAA
>CADAAN010000032.1 GCA_902785935.1 uncultured Pseudomonadota bacterium | reverse complement strand
AAACTTTGCGCACCAAAATCCCTTTTTCTTCCAATAGGCGTAAATTGGATGTCAATACCTTTTGTGTGATGTTGCCAAGCTCACGTTTAAGCTCGCCGAATCGTTTTGTTCCGTCAAGCAAATTTTGAATAATTAAAACTTTCCACCGGTCACCAAGCATCTTAATCGTGACTTCAGCCAATTTATCAGGAAGATATTCACTCATTTTTTTCTCCTATAAATGCTAGAAACAACGTAATTGTATCTTTTAAGAAACTATCCTTCTTAAAAGTGCCTACTTTACACATCTACATCAAAAAGCTATACTTTGCAAGAATTTTATTTCAATTTACTAACAAAGGACAAAATTTGATGAAGAATATATATCAATTTGCAGCTGTTTCAGCCATCAGTTTATTGGCGGCAACATATGCCAATGCTGCAGGTTATCAATTAAACGAATATTCCGTAACAGGTTTGGGACGCTCATTTGCAGGCGTCGGCGTCACCGGTGACGATTATTCAGCACTTGCATACAATCCGGCGGGTATGACACTTGTCAAACGTTCAGGTATGCAACTCGGTTTGACAAGCACACAGGTTCGCTCTAAAGCACAAAACGGCTCTAATAAAACGGATATGGACTTTTTAATCCCCTTGCCGTCAGCTTTCGGACAGTACAACGTCAACGACAAGCTCTTTTTGGGTGCCGGTGTTTATGTGCCGTTCGGCTTGGCGACTCGTTATAAACATGACAGCTTTATTGCTCAAGGTAAAACGGGTGTCCGTAAGTCAGAATTAGAGGTTATTGATTTCAACTTATCAGCAGCTTATAAATTGAGCAGCAATTGGTCTTTCGGTGCCAGTGCGATTTTCCGCCGCATCACGGGTTCTTTGACCTCAAACTTAAATCTTCCGGGTGTCGGTGTGGCCGGCCACAGTGATTTCCGCGTGAAAGGCTATACCGGCACATTTAACATCGGTGCGATGTATGAATTTAATGAAAATGCACGCGTCGGATTATCATATCGCCACAAGAGTATTCAAAAAACAAGCGGTAAACATTATATTACTTTAGCACATCCTGCTTATGCCGCATACCTTGGTCCTGCTGGCACATATCATTCCGCATCTGATCCTGAATTGCCCGCAAGTATCATTTTATCGGGTTATTTCAAGACAGCGCCTCAATGGGCAACAACAGCCACTGTGAAGTATACTTTGTGGCACAGATTCGGTGTGTTCCCGGGCAAAACAACATCCCCATTAAAAGGAGGCAACTTAAATGTTGATTATCGCTGGAAAGACGCATGGAATTTTGCTTTGGGTGAAGATTATTACTTAAATGACAACTGGACACTTCGTGCGGGCGTTGCTTATGACCAATCTCCGTCACGTTCAAACACCTACCGCACAAACCGTATTCCTGATACAGATCGTGTTTGGGTATCCTTTGGTGCCAGCTATATCAAAGACAATTACCAAATTGACTTCGGTTATGCGCATTTGTTCTTTGCTCACGGCAGAACACGTAATTCACCCGAAGGTGATGTTGATGCCAAGTATCGCAGCTATTCTAACATGCTTGGTATGAACTTCCAATATAAGTTCTAAAAAAGTTTTCTCCTTCCGTCAAAAAAGAAGACTCGAAAAAGTATTTTTTCGGGTCTTTTTTATTGTTGTTATCAATGACTTAACAGTCTGTTTTAACCATTATAACCGATTAAATCTTTAACCACTTCACTTGCCATAATCAACCCGACAACCGCCGGAGCAAATGCATTTGAACCGGGAGTTTGTTTGCGTGTATCCGTCAAAACTGTCGGTTTCAGCGGTTTTTCTTGAGAATAGACAACTTTAAGATGTTTGATACCGCGCTTTTTAAGTTCTTTTCTCATGACATGAGCCAAAGGACAAACGCTTGTTTTATAAATGTCCGATACCTCAAACGCGCTCGGATTAACTTTATTGCCTGCGCCCATCGCTGATATAATCGGCGTTTTGGCCTTATCAGCCGCCATGATTAAACCTATTTTTCCGGCAACGGTATCAATCGCATCGATAATATAATCATACTGTGTAAAATCGAAAGCTTCATCTTCTTGCGGAAGATAAAATGTTTTATGAACATTAACCTTGCATGCCGGATTGATATCTTTGATACGTTTTTCCATGACATCAACTTTGTATTGTCCGATTGTAGAGTGCAAAGCAATAATTTGGCGATTTAAATTGCTTAAAGCAACGACATCATTGTCTATCAAATCAATTTCACCGATGCCTGAACGCACAAGTGCCTCAACAGCATATCCGCCGACACCGCCGACACCAAAGACGGCCACCTTAAAAGAGGCTAATTTTTCAAGCGCCTCATGCCCGAAGATAAGTTCTGTCCTTGAAAATTGATTAATCATATTTTTTTCCGAAACGATGTCCTCATTTAAAATAAAATGGCGTCTGCGGCGGGAATTGAACCCACGACCCCAAGCTTAGGAGGCTTGTGCTCTATCCTGCTGAGCTACGCAGACATACCTCTTTGTTCATTATAATACAAAAAGGTAAAATGCAAGATGTTTTTTTCAATTATGCCTTATAGGTTTTAAAATCAGCATCTTTTTCAAAAAGGTAGAGCAAAATTCTTAAGGCCTCGCCACGCGGTGATTTTAAGTTCGGGTCTGTCGAAAGTATCATTTCGGCATCTTTATAGGCCGTATATAAAAGGTCTTTGTGAAATTCAAGGTTTGCAAGCTTAAATTCTTCAAAACCGGATTGCTTTGTGCCTAAAATTTCACCGCCACCGCGCAAATCAAGATCTTTTTCGGCAATCAAAAAACCGTCCTCACAATTTTTCATCACATTTAATCTTTCGCGCGCCGTTTCACTCAAAGGATATCCGTAAAGCAAAAGGCAGTTCCCGGCCTCAAAACCCCGTTTGATACGCCCGCGTAATTGATGCAACTGCGAAAGGCCGAACCTTTCCGCGCGTTCAATAATCATCAACGTTGCCTCAGGTACATTGACGCCAACCTCAATCACCGTTGTTGCAACCAAAATTTTAAGCTCGCCGGATTTAAATTTTTCCATCACGGCATCTTTTTCGGCTTCTTTCATCCTGCCGTGAACCAAACCCACAATATCGCCGAACAGCGACCTTAAATCTTCATAACGTGCCATTGCCGCCGCTAAATCCGATTTTTCGCTTTCATCAATTAACGGGCACACCCAATAAGCCCGGGTGCCTTCATCAATTTTTCGTTTCAAAGCCGAAGCAACTTCGCCGACTTTTGATATCGGAATAATACGCGTATCAACAGGTTTTCTGCCCTTCGGAAGTTCATCAATTTTAGAATAATCCATATCGCCGAATCGCGTCAAAACAAGCGTCCGCGGAATAGGTGTTGCCGTCATCACAACGATATCGGGTTTGTTGCCTTTTAATGAAAGTTTTAGGCGCTGTTCAACCCCGAAACGATGCTGTTCATCCACAACAATAAATGCTAAATCCTTAAAAACAACCTCATCGGTAAATAAGGCGTGTGTGCCGATTAAAATATCAATTTCGCCCAAAGCTGTTTTTTCTAAAATTTCAGAGCGTTTTTTACCCTTGATTTTGCTTGTGAGCAGTGCGGTTTTAATGCCGATTTTTTCAGCCCAGCCTGATATTGTTTCCAAATGTTGCTTGGCTAAAATCTCCGTTGGCGCCATAATGGCGGCTTGTGCACCGGCCTCAACGGCGTTAAGCATTGCAAACACGGCAACCGCCGTTTTACCGCATCCGACATCTCCCTGAATAAGTCTCAAACCTTGGTAGGGCGATTTTTGGTCACGATAAATATCGGATAAAACATTTTTTTGAGCATCGGTCAGCTCAAAGCCTAAATTTTCAAGAAGTTTACGCCTCAAGTGCCCGTCACCTTCAATCACGCGGCCGACCTTTTTCTTTTGTCTTTCTCTCGCAAGCGCAAGGGTCAGCTGATTGGCAAGCAACTCATCATATGCCAGCCTTTTTTTATGTACCGAATTTGGCATTAAATCATTGATATTTTGCGGATGATGTGCTTTTTTTAAGGCCTCGTCAAAAGGACAAAACTTTTGGCTTTTGATATAGTTTAAGTCACACCATTCCGGCAATTTCGGCAATTTTTCAAGACTTTGCATCACATACCATCGCATCATTTTATTGGTTATACCGGCGCAAAGCGGATAAACGGGCTCAATACCCTCAATCTTGGATGATGCATCAAGAGGTACAATATAATCCGGATGGCTCATCTGAAGCTGGCCGTTAAACCATTCCGTCTTGCCGCTGATAAGCCGTTTTTCACCGATGGGAAGCTGTTTTTTGATGGTACTACCGTAATATTTGAAAAAATTTAAGGTTATATCACCCGTTTCATCATCGCAAATAACACGATACGGCTGTTTTTTTGTTTTCGGTTCAAGGTGCTGGGTGATTGTCACAACGCCCGTCCAAATTTTGCCGGCTTCAACCTGACGCAATTTGCAATGATATGTACGGTCGACAATATTATAAGGCAAGTGCCACAAAAGATTGACGATTTTTGAAGCGCCGATGAGGTTTGAAACAAGCTTTGCATACTTATCGCCGATACCTTTCAAGGTATCAATCGAACAAAACAAAGGATTTAATATTTCCGGCCGCATTTGAAATCTCCGCTTTTATTTATAACAATCGGACAATATCTTGTCCAGCATTTCTGCTTTATTATACAATTTTTTCTTGACAGGAATTTGCTCGAATAAGACAAACTGTAACTCGACAGTTATCTAGCTCCTCCGTTTTGAGATTTTCAAAATCGATGAAGCCAATCAAGTCGCGGGCAAGGTCAATTCCGTCAAGATAAGGTACAGATGATGCATGTGACACAAGACAATAGTTATACAATAGAGCATCTAACAGGTATTTCTGTTTTATTATACTTTAAATAAAAAAAGTTCTTGCAATATCAAAAAAAATGGGTTAAAAGAGGGCAACTTCGGTTCCATCGTCTAGTGGTTAGGACGCGGCCCTCTCAAGGCTGCAACACGAGTTCAAATCTCGTTGGAATCACCAATAAAAATTCCTCCCTTCAGGGAGGTTTTTTTATTGGTCCATTATTTCCTTATCGAGATTTGAACGAGGAACGAGCGCGAGGATAAAAAATGCCTTTAATGGCATTTTTTACCACAACAGGCGCAGTTTTGTTATTGAGCAAGGGAAGATTGTATCTTCCCGCCGCAAAATTACAAAACAAGTGACCGAAGAGTACTTGTGAGCTCCGCGAGCCAAGTACTCAAGACAAATCTCGTTGGAATCACCAATAAAAAACTACCCTTTATGGGTGGTTTTTTTATTAATTCGATGTTTCTTAAAATATATAAAAAACGGATATTTTGAAATTTAAAAAATCTCTTTACATAATGATAGTTATTGTCTAAATCGTCTTGAAAATATGCTTGATTCCGGACAATTTTCAGCTTATCCGAAGGGGTGTGACACATTAGGATCAGGAGCTCTTTGTACGAAATGCGAAAGCACAAGTTTTCGTTTAACGAGCGGAAAATGTCATCGTTTGATCTATACCATCAATGAAGCCCATCAAGTCGCGGGCAAGACAAACACCTTTTCGATTCGATATCGCTGAAAAAATGCTTGATTTTTAAGCATGCAATGCACATAATGCTTGTATGATTGAAATTGCATTTGATGAAAATAAAACACCGACGTATAAATCAAAAAGCTATCCGCTGATTGATGTGCCTTTGCTTAAAAGAGCCGATATTCGCACGTATATTGATTTTGCGCATCAAATACTTGAAAAATATAAAGAAGAACAATATGTAATTGTTTTTGAAAATGAGGCATTTTTTTGTATTAAAACGCTTGCTTTTGCATTTTTTATTGCCTCTGTTTTATATGATACAAAACTTGATTGTCTTGTGTTAAAAGTCAATGACAAAACAAAAACCTATCTTGAATATAAACCATTGGTGGCCGCTTCAATCGGTATAAAATATGCACTCAGAATCGCCGATTTATCGCCTTTTGAGATTTATAAAGAACTTCAATGTCTCAATTATCTCAATTTTGACATCAAAGAAGATTACGTAAATCATGCTCTGATCTATCAAACCCACGCAAAAGGAGATAAAAAAATAATTGCGGCACATACGATTTTTGAAGCAATTTTGTATGTCACACTGCTCAAAATTTTAGCACTTGCAGAGATAAATGAAAATATCGAACTCATTGTTTATAAAGCAAAGGAAAAAGAATCTTTTTCAAAATCTCAATTAATTGAGGCGATTTTAACAAAATTTAGTGCGTATCAAGACATATTTTTGATTTGACATCTCCAAACTTTGCGCTATAACGGCAAAAAAGGAAAAAAAATGACAGACCAAACAGATCAAAGAGAGGCAGAGCTCCTTGCCGCAATGAGTGTTGACGATGAAGAAGCATTAAAGACAGAATATAAAGCTGTCGCAGGCAGTCCGTTAAAACAAGGGCTTCAAATCGCCGACGAAAAGGCCGTAATTGAGGCTTTGCGCAGTGTTTATGACCCCGAAATTCCGGTCAATGTGTATGATATGGGACTGATTTATCATATTGATATTGAAAAAAACGGCAATATTTTTATTGAGATGACTTTGACAGCTCCCGGATGCCCTGTCGCAGGTATTTTGCCTCAGCAGGTTGCCGATGCCGTCAGTGTTGTTCAAGGTGCCGGTATGGTTGAAGTCAAAGTCGTATGGGAACCTCAATGGACAATTGACCGTATGACTGAAGAAGGTCGCGCCATGCTTGATCTGTTTTAACAAAAGGTGAGTAAATGGAAAATCTTGAAACATTGATTGAAAATTTTGCATTTTTTGATACTTGGGAAGATAAATATCAATACTTGATTGACTTGGGGGAACAATTACCGCCTTTAGACGAGCGTTTTAAAACTGACACATTCAAAGTTTCAGGCTGTCAGTCGCAGGTCTGGCTTGTGCCGAGCTGTGAAAACGGTGTCTTTTCTTTTTTGGCGGATAGTGATGCAATTATGGTTAAGGGGATTATTGCCGTTTTGCAATCAATTTATCACGAAAAAACGATTGATGAGATAAAAAATATTGAAGTTGAAAAAATTTTTGCTAAACTGGGGTTGGAGGAACATTTAAGTCCGAGTCGGCGCAACGGTATGTTTTCGATGGTTGAAAAAATACGTTATTACGCCACTCAATTTGAAAAGAACGTTTGATGAATATTCACGAATATCAGGCCAAAAAGCTACTAAAAGACTTTAAAATCAATATTCCGAAAGGTTTGATATCTTATACGCCTCTTGAGGCTCAAAAATCAGCACTCAAAATAAGCCCCGCAGGTCCGTGGGTCTTGAAAGCTCAAATTCAGGCCGGTGCTCGTGCCAAAGGGCATTTTCTGGGGCATAAAAACAAAATTTCGGGCGTTGAAATCATCAATCGCTTCGAGGACATCAGGCCGATGGCTGAAAAAATGCTCGGCGGGATGCTTTGGACGCCTCAAACATCTCAAAAAGGCAAGCTTGTCAGCAAAATTTATGTCGAATCATTTGAAAAAAACCAAAAAACATTTTATTTAAGTTTTGTTATCAACCGAATCCTTTCATGCATTACGTTGCTTGCAGCCAATGTCACGGATAATATTGTTGATCTTGCACAAAAATCGCCAAATGCCGTTTTGCGCTTAAATCTTGATTTGCATGGGCGGATAAAGAGCAAAGATATAAAGCATCTTGCTAATTTTTTAAAACTGCCTGAAAAAAGCCGTCCGCACCTAAAGACGTTTGTGCAAAATTTAAGCAAAGCATTTGTATCGCTTGATGCAACATTGCTTGAAATCAATCCTGTCGGGCTTAATGATGATATGAAATTTACAGCGCTTGATGCCAAAATTTCATTTGATAATAATGCACTTTTCAGGCATCAGGATATTGCACTTTTGCAAGACGATTACGAAACCAATGAAAATACCTTAAAAGCGCTTAAATGCGGATTTAAATATCGTGAATTTGATGAAGGCAATATCGGTTTGATTGTCAATGGTGACGGTTTGGCATTTGCTGTGCAGGATTACTTAAAACAAACGGGCTATAAAGTTGCTTGTGCCTTAAACATCAAAGGTGGTGTTGATGAACAAAAAATTTCGGAGAGCTTGAAAATTATGATGACTTCACCGAAAGTGGAAGGCATTATTATCAATATTTTAGGCGGTTTTTTGAGGTGCAATCTTGTTGCCGACGGTATCATTTCTGCCCTGTCGGATATCGGACTTAATATGCCGCTTGTTGTGCGGTTTGAAGGAACGAACAAAGAATCGGCAACCGAAATTTTACAAAATCATCATTTTAACGTGTTGATGGCTCAAAGCCTTCAAGATGCTGTTTCTAAACTGACCGAAGCCATGAAAGAGGATGACTAAATGTCGATACTGGTTGATAAAAATACACGCGTTTTGGTTCATGGCATAACAGGCCTGCAAGCCTCATTTCATACAAAACGCATGCAAGCCATCGGCACAAATATCGTTGCCGGTGTATCGACACATTCAGCGGGAACAATGCATCTTGGTGTACCGATTTTTGCTTCGGCTCAAGAGGCAGTGTTAAAAACGCGCGCAAATGCAAGCTTGCTTTTTGTGCCGGCACAAAATGTCAAAGCCGCCGTCAAAGAAGCACTTGAAGCGGGTATTAAGCTGATTGTATCCATTGCCTATGGTGTACCGATTTTTGATGTGATGGAAATTCAAAAAATGCTTATAGCCCACGATGCTGTTTTAATCGGTCCGAATACCCCCGGCATCATCACCCCCGGCGAGGCCTGCTTAGGCGTTTTTCCTGAAAATATTCACCGCAAAGGCTCTGTCGGGATTGTATCACGTTCTTCAACTTTGACTTATGAGGCCGTCTTAGAAACAAATCGTGCCGGACTCGGACAATCCACCGTCTTAGGCATTGGTGATGACATGATTGCCGGTTGTCATCTTGATAGAGTGATTGATCTTTTTCATCACGACGAAAAGACAAAGGCCATCGTCCTTATCGGCGCCTTGGGCGGTACGTACGAAGAAGAGGCCGCAACTTTTTATCAAAAAATACAAAATAAAAAACCCTTGATTGCATATGTCACCGGATTTGAAAATGACCAAGAAGATATAGGTTATGCCAGCGATATTTTAACGCATGGCAAAACAACAATTGAAGATAAAAAGAGCTTATTTAAAAAAGCCGGTGCAATTGTTATTGAAAGCATTGACGATTTAGGCGATATTTTGAAACAAATAAAATGATGCATTTACTTAAATATCTGATTGATACGATTTTACCGCCGCGTTGCCTTGTTTGCGGTAAAATTGTTTTAAGCCCGCACAGTCTATGTGAAGAATGTTTTCAAAAAGTTGATTTTATCACAACCCCTTATTGTAAAATTTGCGGTATGCCCTTTGAAAATCAAAGTCAAGCCGTTGCAAATTTTGTTTGTCCCGATTGTTTAAGCCATAAGCATATCACACGACTTAATCGTTCCGCTGTACTTTATAATGATTGTGTGCAAAATATGGTACTTGCTTTTAAATTTGCAGACAAAACACTTTTTTCAAAGCTCTTTGCTAAATGGATGCTACCGGCATTTTCAGATATTCAAAAACAAGGGATTGATGTGATTATTCCCGTACCGCTTTCGTACAAAAGATTAATTAAAAGGCGCTATAATCAAGCCACACTTTTAGCAAAAGAGTTTTCTAAGCTCACGCACATTGAGACTGATTTGTATAACCTCATTAAAGTCAGACACACAAAACCGCAAGCGCAAATGCATGGCCACGCGAGATTGAAAAACATCAAAAACGCATATCAGATCAAATACCCCGAGCGTATTAAAGGAAAGCGTATTTTGCTTATTGATGATGTGATGACGACAGGTGCCACTTTAACAGAATGCGCAAAAACACTCATTAAAGCGGGAGCAAAATCCGTCGATACGTTAACCCTTGCCCGCGTCAAAAAAAATTAACTTTTGCAAATAAAAATCGTTATTCTTCTTCGTTTAAATTGGCGGTAGATTTTGACATAGCGATAATCAAGTCAAACAAATATTTTGCAATCTTTCGATTGTTGATTTTATAATATGCGCGCACAAGCTCTAATGTTTCACGCCGTTTCATCGGGTCAAAATCCATACTATCATGCTCTTCATGAAGCATTTTTTCATGCTCAGCGTCTTGAACGGAAAGCATCATCGGACTTTGAATTTCAACATCCTTTTCCATATCCGAAAAGAAAAAATCCATCGATACATTCAACACACGACTGATATCCCAAAGACGACTCGCCCCAACGCGGTTAAGGCCTTTTTCGTATTTTTGAATCTGCTGAAATGTCAGCCCGAGCTTTTTTGCCATTTGTTGTTGGCTCAGCCCCAAAAGTTTGCGCCGAAGTTTTATTCTTTCGCCGACATGAATATCCACAGGATTAGGTGTGCCTTCGGCCAACCGCCCGCGAATTGATTTTTCTTGCTTTTGTTCCATCGTTCAAGTCCGTTTTTCTGTATCATGAAAGACAGCATACAAAATATTATCGCAAAGAGTCAAGCAACTTCTTTGATTTATAAAACAAAATTTTTATTGTACATTCTTTTCATTTGAAAGGGTTAAATCTTCAAAATCTTCCAAAAACCAGTCAACTTCTTCTTCATCATTTTTTATCATCTGCATCACTCTGTCTTTTAAGGTTGATGCCATGGAAGCTTCTGAAATCTTAAAATCAACAAGTTTTATGGTTCCTTGGTTTTCTTTAAGCTGAAAGTTCACTTTAACTTGCGAAATGTCTTCCGTCCTATACTTTTCAGGCAAATCAATCAGGCAAAATACGTCATAAAATGCACCATTTTGCCGCACCGATAAAACTTCAAAATCAGCGCCTTTTATATCAAAATTCAGCGGATAAGATTGATAAAGAGCCTTTAAATATCGCTTAAAAAGGCTATGATAGCGCTGTCTTTGATTTTCATTAAAAAGCCTTCGATACGTTCCGAGGGTAAAATCGGCAATATGATCCGTATCGGTTTTATTTTCAAACAAAATTTCAAGCATTTGGCGCTTTTGACTGATATCCTTATCAGAAAAAGCTTCTATCAAAGCCCTTCCCGTATCATTAACAAACGCCCTCGCCTCGCCCTGTCCTGCTTTCGACGCAAAAGGAGCAAAAAGAATCAAAAACAAGCCTAAAAAGGCAATTTTTTTAGTTAAAAGCGCTATTTTCAAGTTCTGCATCTATTTTTTCATTAAGAGAATCATCAATTTCGTCTTTTAATTGATTTTCAAGTGATCCAACATCCGTATTTTGCAAATAAAGTTTTTCCGATTCTTCTTGAAGTGCTTTTTCAAAATCAATATCTGAAAGGTCAACCGTTTCATCTTCAGACATATAATTTTCATCAATGTTTAAAAGATTTTGAGGCTCGCCTTCTTCTTTAGGAGCAAGCATTTTTTCTTGCGGTTTGATTTCTTCTTTGTACATTTCATCCTTAAATGAAATATTTTGCGCATCATCTGCTGTAATAAAAGTATTTTGTCTTAACTCTTCATTTATGGCCACTACTTCATTCAACCGCGGCAAATTATCGCGTTCTTTTAAGGCATTTTCACTCAAAAGCTGTTCCGGTTTAATTTCTGTATTAAAACATTTCAAAAGCCAAACATCATAAATCGGATGTTCTACGGCATTCACCGCCGGCGAAGAAGAAAACATCCAACCTTTGAAAATATTATACTGCTCATTGTCAAAACTTTTATCGGCGACATCAACAAAGGCAAAATTTTCAGGTATTTCTTCCGCACTGCGTGTTTTGCAATCTCGCAGCACAATTGAAAAACTGCCGAAAGATATCTCTCCCCCGACCGGAATTTCAATCACGTTGACGCGGCCCGTAATTTTATCCATCGCCTGAAATTGACCCGTATTCATATCAATTTCAGCTGCTTTAATGGGCATTGAAACACTCATAAACGCTAAAAAGAGCAATCTATTTTTCATTATTATCTCCCGTCACCATAAAGATAATTTCGCCAACCATATCTTCAAGCGTTTTGAAATCTTTAGTTTTTGCAAACGAATCACCGTTTTTTAAAAAATCTTTTGAACGACCTGGCTCGATTTTAACAAATTTATCCCCCATCAATCCATCACTTGTAATTGAAACAACACTATCTGTCGGCAATTTAACATCTGATGAAATGCTCAGTACAACATCAACAGTATAATCTTCCGAAGACAATTTTTGCCCCGTTACCGTGCCGATTTTGATACCGTTAATCCGCACATCTGCGCCTGTGTTCAATCCGCCGACTTTTAAGAAATCGGCATGCAATTCATAGCCTTTGACAACTTGCAAATCAGATACACGGTATGCAAATACCAAAAAGAGCAAAGCCACCGCTAAAACCACAATGCCCATAATCGTTTCAACAGGTTTTTTATTCATCTTGAAGTTCCTTATCATCCATAGTTTGTTTTTTTGTTTGTTTTGATTTACCGATGGCAACAATCCTATCAAGCAATTCTTGTAAGACCATCGCGTCCTGCGTATAATTAAACTCAGCCCCGTCAGATAAAAATTCTTCCGACCCGCCGGGTTCGATTTCAATATACTTGCTGCCCATAATCGAATTGCTGACGATTGACGCACTGCTGTCATCGGGAATCTTGAGCCCGTCGATAATCTCAAGCTTTAAGACCGCGTTAAAATGCTCATCAAGATGTGCTCCGACGACTCGGCCGACGTCGACACCCGCCATCCGCACTTTATCACCGACAACCAAACCATCTGTGCGTCCGAATACAGCATTTAAATGATAAAATTCATCATCAATATGTCTGTATTTGTGCTGAGAAAATGCCATCAGCAGAAACAATACGCCAAACCCCACTATCGTCAACACGCCGAAATAAAATGCGCGCATCTCTTCTTTTGTAAAGGTATTATTCATCATCGTGATCGCTTTCTTCACCGCCGCTGTTTGCATTAAGCAAAATTTTATCCATCAATTCATAGTGGTCTGATGTCAAATTAAGCAGGCATCTTTCTTTGTCAAATTCTGCCGAACCGAATGTATTTTCCGAGGCCTTTTCAAACAAAGAACAATATCTGTTGCGATAAGCTATAAAGTGGTTGTACATATCTTTTAAGTTGCCGCTTATAAGGCCGTTGCCGTTGTTCCAATCACGCGTTTGTTCATGTTCTGATATTTGAAAATACATATCCTGAATGCTTTTAAGCAAACGAGCCGTTTCAGCCTTCATGCAAAGCGCGACCTCATCATCGTTTTTGGCCGCCTGATAGCAGGCATCATATTCTGCCGTAGCAAAAGCAGATGTTGTCATCATGCAAAACAAAAATGCGAATGATATTTTTTTAACCATCTTTATCCCCTTTATTTTACAAAAAACTTGCGCCTATTTTAGATTTAAGTTTTTTTAAAGTCAAATCAAAAAAATATTTTTAAGTTTTTTTGATCTGTTTTACAATATTTCATGTGTCTGAAACAAAAAACATTTGATTTTTTATTTCAATCTGTTAAAAATACAATTGTTATTCGTAACGGGTAATGGTGTTTACAAGACACGTTTGCTGTATAGCTCCTTTGTGAGGAGTTTCCGACATAAGGCGCACATGCACGAATAAGGAAGACTGTACAGCAACAGTTCTTGTAGCTCCTCCGTTTTGGTTTTTCAAAACGGTTTTTGTTTTTGTAAAAAAAAAGAAAGGATACAAACATGAACTCAAAATATTTGACTTTTTATTTTTTTATGTTAAAAAATTAACTATCACTCGAAACGGGTGATGGTGTTTAAGTAGCACTATACAAACATATCCTTCTGTCAAGGAGGAGTTTTCGGAATAAGCGCATTTGTGACGAAGAAGAAAACCTGTGTTTGTACAGCTACTTAGCTCCTCCGTTTTGGTTTTTCAAAACGGCTTTTGTTTTGTAAAAAAGAAAGGATACAAACATGAACTCAAAATATTTGACTTTTTATTTTTTTATGTTAA
>CADAAN010000031.1 GCA_902785935.1 uncultured Pseudomonadota bacterium | reverse complement strand
AAGAGAAATGGAGCGGGTGAGGGGAATCGAACCCCCGTAGTAAGCTTGGAAGGCTTCTGCTCTACCATTGAGCTACACCCGCTTAAGCTTAATATTGAAATCAAAAACCCCTAAAGAGATTTAAGTGGTGGAGGGGGATGGATTCGAACCATCGTAGACGAAAGTCGACGGATTTACAGTCCGTTGCATTTGACCGCTCTGCCACCCCTCCTTTAAAGAAGACGGGAAAAGAACAAATCTTTTTTCCTTCTGCAAAAAGCACATAACCCCATTTTTATACGCTTGTCAAGAAGTTTTTTTTATTTTTTGAACAAAATTTGCAAAAAAAGATACTTTATGATATGTTTTTTGCTTTCAAAACGTCATAAACACATCAACGATACCTGATTTTGAAGGAATTTGTTTTTCCGGCGACGGTATTTGCCTCGTCGATGGTGTAGATTCGCTTTTTATCATAATTACCTGAAATAAAATCATTCAAAGAATTATAAAATTTTCCGTCTGAAACAAACGTACCCGCCGATGCTTTTTGAGCTAAGTCCTGACAAGCCTCAACACTGTTACATTTACCTTTTGTCTGCAAAACGCTTGCCTGACATTCAAGAAGTGTACCGCAAGAACCTGTGTGATTGCCGTTACTGTCTAATGCTGACATTGCTTCAGCCGAAAGATAATAGCTTGCATCTTCCCCTTCGCCCAGCTGATAAATACCTGTCGTAGAATCTTTTTCATACGGAACAACATTTTCGCTACTATATAAAAAGTCATAATATGTTGGACCATATTGACTGAAAGTTGCACATTTATGAGGTCCGGATTGATATGTCCCTTGCGTACAACCGGTTGGGATTCCACAGTTTTTTCCTTTAGGACAATATATTTTTTCTATAGAAGTCCCCATGAAAACATCCGGCGTAAATGTACTATTTAATTTACCTGATTCATCAAAATTTATATCTGATAGGATAACAGTTTTCAGAGCTGAGTTATAAAAAGCCTGTGGAGCAACAGCCGTTACATTTGATAAATCGACACTTTCCAGACTTTCAGAAGCTCCAAATAAATACCCGGCATTAACTAGGCTCACATTATCTCCGACAAAGGAAACACTTTTAACGAGATTTTTAATATTTCCTAAATCTCCTTGTACAAATGGACTTGGTCCTGCCTGTGTATTTATATTTGATGCACCTGTAATAACCAATTTTCCTGTTTCTTCATCAAATTCATATGTGCAATCACTGCTAAAAGTCCATCTCTGGCCGTTATAACCGCTTCTTCCACAATTACCTGTCGCTGCTAATAATAATTTTGTAAGTAATACCATCGTACTCATCAAAGTTGTATAAAATATTAGTTTTTTTCTCATAATTTTTCTCCTTCTCGTCTAAAGTTATAAAAAAATCACTTTAGAAAAATTCCAAAGTGGGAGCTGAAAAACTGTTACGGAACAGACTCTTTTATTCGTCGTTAAGATAACGCTTATCTCAAGAACTCCCTTTAATAGGAGTATTTTCCGTAATATGTGTTTTTCAGACACCGCAACCATTTTGGTTACATCTTGATTATTTCATACAAAAGCATAAAAGTCAAATACTTTTTTGTACATACAAAAAAATAAAATTTTTTTCTTAACAAAGCGCTTAATTTGCATTATATATAATAAAAGTCGAATGTTTTTTGGAGAAATCGAATGCAAAATATTATCAATTATATCAAAAATGGCAAAGGTATCGGGGCTTTATGGCTTTTGGCTTTGGGAGCTGTTGTTGCTTTTTTGTCAGCCTATGACGTCAACAAATATCTGCCGCAAGGTGTGCCTTATGTACAAGCACTCGCTGATGAATTTTTGCCGCTAAAAATTGAAAACGGCAAGGTCACAACACCTGAAGATACCGTTAAGACAAAAACTTATGCCATCGGCAAAGAAAAATTTTCGCTTATTCTTGATACAACAAAAGATATGATTGATGAAGGCGACTTGCAAAACGGTGTTTATATGACGCGTTCGTACCTTTATACCATCAATGGCAATGACGTACGCCGCCAAACGTTGACAGGCTCTTTTGAACTTGCAAAAGGCGACTATACACCCATAATGCAAAACTTCATCCGTTTTATCGTATGGGGCGTTGTACTTATTGGTCCGTTTTTTAACTTTGTGCTGTTTTTATGCGCCGTTTTGTTTTATGCTTATCTGACGGGTTTATCCTGTGCGCTCAATAAAGTATCTCTTGATTTTAAGCAAAAAATGCGCCTCAATACGATTTTGTTTTCGGGATTATATCTGATATTAACGCTGATTAAACCACTGGGACTTTATGTCTCGCTTTTGAGCTTTCTTTTAATGATGATTGCTCTGCAACTTATTTCGGTCAAAAAGCTTGATTCGGATGATAGCCCGAAAGAAATCTCAAAAAAGAAAAAAACAACAAAAAAAGAGCGATAATATCGCTCCTTTTTTTATTTCATCCTGATGGCTGATTTTGCACAAACGTGCGAACATAATGAGCAACCGACGCAAGCTTTTCGGTCAACAACAATATGCCCGTCAACCAGCGATAAAGCGCTATGTTCCGATTCATCACAAACAGTGACGCAATGGCCGCATCTTGCGCACAAACTGTCATCAATTTCAGGGTGAGCACGCCTTGTTTTATCAAGCGATTCATGTGTCGAAAGGTTGGCAATCGCGCGATTTTTTAAATCCGCAGGAGAGGCAAAACCCTTGCCTTCCAAATAGTCAAGCAAGCCGCTTTTCATGGCCTTGATGATGCCATACCCGTTGACCATCACTTCTGTACAAACCTGTATGACATCGGCGCCGACGCACATATATTCTGCCGCATCATGCCAATTTGAAATGCCGCCGATACCCAAAATCGGCAAATTGCTGTTTTGCCGAATTTGAGCCACACAGCGCAACCCTATCGGTTTAACCGCCATGCCGGAATAACCGCCGTATGTCGTCTTGCCGTTTACATCAGGCATGGGCTCAAACGTATCTAAATCAATTCCCATAAGCGATTGAACGGTATTGATTGCCGCAAAACCGTCGGCACCCGCATTTTCGACCGCTTGGGCAATTTTAACAATGCTGCTCACATTCGGTGATAGCTTGACAAACACGGGCTTTTGAGCCACTTCTTTGACCCATGTCGTAATCATGCTCGAAACTTCGACGCTGGTGCCGATAGCCATACCGATACCTTTTTCGGGCATACCGTGCGGGCATGAAAAATTAAGCTCAAAAGCATCAATTGCCGTATCGTTGAGGGTTTTGACAAGATTTTGCCATTCTTGTTTGACAACAGGCGCCATAATGCTTGCAATTTGGACTTTTGAGGGGTGCTTTTTGCGCAAAAATTCAATACCGTCAAGCCATTGTTGCAAAGTCAAATGGCTGAGCAATTCAATATTTTCAAACCCGCAAACCCGATGTCCGACTTTCCATGCCGCGTAACGCTGAGAAGCTTCAATCATTTCTAAATTATCCGGCGTAATGGTCTTAAATACCGCACCGCCCCAACCCAAATCAAAGGCTTTGTCAATGCTTTCGATTTTAGCTGTCGGTGGGGCTGAAGCTAAAATAAACGGATTTTCAAAATCAATACCTAAGACGTTTGTTTTAAGTGTTGCCATTGCGTTCTCCTTTACAAAATATGCATGTTTATTTTATATTTTTTTAAAAAAAAGTCCATCGATTTTTTTATCAGTACGATTTTGAAATCGTTTCCATCAGTTTTTGTTCGTTTTTAACCATATCTTCGGCTTGTTTTTGTACACTGATGACATTATAAATTTCAGAGTACTGATAATCCGATTTATCAGGTTTGATTTGTAGATCCGAAAAGTCAAAAAATGATGCAAAAAGCATACCCATCAAAAACGAAAAACTCATCAAAAGCGTATGTTTGATGATATCTTTTGAAGTCATATTCCAATCTGTATCTTTTAAATTATCTTTTAAGGTCGGTCGCGCAAAATAAACATATGTTGCACACAGCACAAAAAACAAAAGATAAAGGTGATAATTGGTGTATAATATTTTGAGCTGAGCATCATCAAAAAAAACATAACACAAAATACCGCCTAAGGCGCCGAATAAAACGGCAGGATTAAAAATCAAACCGGTTGTAAAAAGTGCCCATAAACCTTTGAACATATTGTTTTACTCCTTGTATTGCTCGATTGTTTCCACAATCTTTTTGTATAAAGCATAAACAAGCGTCTCATCCTCACCTTCAACACGAACTTTAATCACGGGTTCAGTGCCTGATTTACGCACGATGACAGAACCCGCATTTTGCATTTTTTGCTTTGCTTCATCAATGATTTGACGAACATCTTCAGCATCAAAAGCATTTGAAACACCGTTTGCATCAGAAAAACGTATACTTGCAATTTGGCAAGGGCATTTTTCAAAAAGCGGAAAAATATCACTGCTTTTTTGCCCTGTTTCAACAAGCGCAAGACAAACCATCAAACCCGCGATTAAGGCATCGCCCGTTCTGGTATAATCAAGCAAAACCATATGTCCCGATTCTTCTCCGCCGAGACAAGCGCCGATTTGACGCATTTTTTCAATCACATAACGCTCACCGACATTTGTACGATAAAAGCTGATAGCATGTTTATGCAAATATTTTTCCAAACCCAAATTTGACCAAATTGTCGCCACGACAGCATCGTTTTTAAGCAGATTTCGGCGTGACAAATAGCGTGCCAAAAAGGCAATGATTTGATCACCGTCAATACGATTGCCTTTATCATCAATCACAATTAAGCGATCCCCGTCTCCATCGACGGCAAGCCCGAGATGCGCATGCGATTCAACCACCGTTTTTGCAAGATTTTGCGTATGTTGCGAACCGCAATTTTCGTTGATGTTATAGCCGTTCGGCTCATTTGATAAAACGATAATGCCGGCACCCAGACTTTTAAAAATCTGAGGCATAAATTTCGAAAAAGCACCGTTTGCGCAATCTATCACGAGCCTTAAACCACGCAAAGCATTATCATCAGGCGCAATTTTTAAGACATTTTCGATATAATTCGGCACGGAAGATTTATCTTTATACACTTTACCGACAGCATCAATGCTCGGAACAAATTTTTCATCAGAAATCAAAAGTTCTTCCACCTTTTCAGTCCAAACGTCCGAAAATTTATTGCCATAACTATCGATAAGCTTAATTCCATTGTCGCGATACGGGTTGTGTGAAGCCGTAATCATAATCCCCATATCGACGTCTAAATCCTGTATCTGAGAAGTAATCACAGGCGTCGGTACCACACGCATTTTAACAACATCAACCCCCATTGAGGTAAAACCCGCCGTCAAGGCAGCTTCTATCATATAGCTTGAAACACGTGTATCTTTGGCAATGGCCACACGTTTTTTTGACGTGCATATCAATGTGCTCAAAACCTGTGCAAGGCGAAGCGCAAATTCTACCGTCATCGGAAAAGTATTGGCCACACCTCTGACGCCGTCTGTCCCGAAAAGTTTATTAACCATTTTAATCTCCTTTTTTTTTCACCTATAAAATAATTTATAAAAAAAAGAGAGCCTTTTAAAGACTCTCTTTGAAAGCATTCACATTTTTTAGAAAACGTAACGCACACCGGCATAAACTTCATGCGCTTTGATGTCTTCTCTGTTTTTGAGTGTGCCCATATCATAGTAACGATATCCGCCATCAATGTTGAAACGGTTTGTCACTTTAAGTGAAAGACCTGCACCCAAAGACCAGGTAAATTTCGTGGCTTTCTCACCCGTGCTTGTGCCTGAGGCCGTTGTATCAATATCTGAATATTTCATCTTTGTAAAGCCGAGACCTGCGCCGACATACGGTGTCCACCAGTTATAGGGCAATACGTCATAATAAACATTGAACATATAAGAACGTGTTCTGAACTTCAAATCATTTGTACCGGCATACAACTTGTCATCTTTGGCAAATTTGCGCCAAACGTATTCCAACTCTGCTCTGAAATATTCATAACGATATCCTAAAGCACCGCTGAGCATCAAACGCCAATCATCAAGTTTACCGCCGTCTGCCGTGCCATCATGCTCTGTCATACCACCGCGAAAAGCAGCATAAATACCGTCACATTCAGCGTTGGCTGTTGAAGCAACAGCACCGAACAAAACAATGGCTGATGCCCCTAAAAGTAACTTTTTCATAAAAAAATCTCCTCAAGTTATGGTTTTATTTCTAAGGCATATTAAGCCCCAATTGATTAAAATATCATTAACAAGCCATGCATTTGAAATAAAAAATATGATTATCTAAGCAAATTTTAAAATATATTTGACAATTTTATAGATTTGTGCTTTAATATAAGTCGGGTAGCGAGTTAACTTGTCTGTCAAGTGCCCGAAAAGGGTGCGGGGCTTTAAAAGAGCTTTTGCTATACACAGTGAAGGATAGCACTGTAATTTTATGGTGTTTTTTTGTTTTAAAAACACAATTTTCCCCGAATTGATCGGGGAGTCCATAACGAATGTACAAGATTTTTTCTAAAGGTTATGGAAGTCATTTTGTATAGCATGATTCTTTTACTCCCCGTCGCTCTTAAAAGGTGCGACTTTTTTAATGTCATTTTCTGGAAACCTCCCCCTTGAGGGGAGAGGATTTAATAACGCCTTAAAAGGCTTTTGAGTTAAGAACACAGTTCTAAAATCAATTTATCCAAAAGCACAAAGCCTTTGTCTGTTGCTTTTGTATTCTCAGCGGTATTGATTAAAAAATCGTTTGAAACCAGTTTTTTGAGATTTTTTTGATTGATAAAATCATCAAAATCAAGGCCGCAATTTTGCTTAAAATGCCTTTTGTTGATGCCTTCTTCAAGTCTTAAACCCATAATAACAAGTTCTTCCGCGCGCTCAAACGGAGTTAAAACCTCTTGCTTTTGCCCGTCAACAAGGGCTAAAATGTGATTTTTAATTTTCAATCTGCCGTGTGCGCTTTGACCGATACCGATATAATCGTCGCCCGTCCAATAGCATTTGTTGTGTTTCGATTCGTATTTCTTTGCGGCAAAATTTGATACTTCATAGCGCGGATATCCGTTGCATCTTAAAAAATCAACCGTTTTGAGATACATATCGGCGGCTTTGTCTTCTTGCAAAGGCCGAATACCCTTTTTATGAAATACAGTTCCTTCTTCAATCGTCAACTGATAAAGCGAAAGATGCTTAAGCTTAAAGGAAAGAACTGTTTGCAGTTCTTCAAACCAAGGCTCAATTTTTTGATTTGGCCGGGCATATATTAAATCAATGGAGTGATTATCAAAATTTTTAAGTACATTTTCAATACTATGATAAGCCTGCGCGAGTGTGTGTGTACGCCCCAAAAACTTCAAATCCGCATCATTTAAGGCTTGAACACCGAGTGATAATCGATTAATACCTGCTGTTTTTAGGTTATAAAACATTTGAGGCACTTCTGAGTTTGGGTTTGCCTCTAAACTGATTTCAATATTTTTTTTAGTCGGCCAAAGTTTGTCAACGTGTTCGATCAGGCGCGCGATGTGTTTCGGTTCAATCAACGATGGTGTCCCACCGCCGAAAAATATTGAGCGCACTTTTCTTTTCGGTATCATTTGATGATAATCATCGAGCTTTGAAATATATGTATCAATCAGCGCTTGTTGATCAACATTTTTATCAACAATCTTAAAAAAATCGCAATAAGGGCATCTGCTTTTGCAATAAGGCCAGTGAAAATATACGGATAACGGTTTCATAAACGCGTACAAACGAAAAAGGCCGAAAAAAACTTTCGGCCGATATGTATCAAAGCCAAAATTTTATTTTGATTTGTTTTCTCTATTTTTCTTGGCTTCAGCAATTTTTTCTTCAGCTTTTTGTTTGCTTTTTTTAGCAACCTCAAGCCCTTTGTCCGCGATTTCTTTCAAATCTTCTTTAAGTGCGGGCAATTTATGCGCCGAAAAAATAACCGCAACAAAAACAATAACCAATAACCAACCAAACATTACCTTATTCCTTTTTTAAGTTGAAACAAAACTTCCGTCGCATCATAATTTATTTTTTGTTCCGCGAACAGATTTTTTTTAGAATAATAGCTTTTTTTGATAAAATCAAGATTTGTTTGCGGCTTGTGTGTTTTTAAAACCATTTTCATTTTTTCGAGTCTTTCAAGACCCTTATCACTTAAAAAAGAGGCATTACGGCACACGGCCTTTAAGCCGTTGATATCGCCCATGCAATAACATACGGCATCAACGCCGGCCTCAAGGGAAGCTTTTGTCCTTGTTGCGACAGACCCTTTTAAGGCGCCCATTTCAAGTGCGTCTGATATTAAAAATCCGTCAAATCCGATTAAGCCTCGTATAATTTGATTAATCCCTTTTTTGGAAAAAGTTATCGGGGCTTTGTCATCAACGGATTTGAGTAAAATATGCGCCGTCATGCCGGCCGGGCAATCGTTATTGTGCATAAAAGGATAAAAATCGCGCGATAAAGTTTTTAAGTCTTCTTTTATTACGGGAAGACCTAAATGCGGATCATTTTGAGCGCGTCCGTGCCCAGGCATATGCTTTATGCAAGGGCAAATCCCGTTTTCAGCATACGCTTGCCAAAGTGTTTTTCCGAGTATTGCCGTCTTTTTAGGCCCTTTTGAAAAGGTGCGTGACTTTAGGGCATTTGTCATATTTTTATAATCTAAGTCCAAAACAGGTGCAAAATTTAAGTTTGCCCCGATTTGGTGCATTTCATCAGACATTAAAAAAGCATGTTGTTTGACGGTTTTAACCAAACCGATTTTTCCGAGCAAGCTTTGTGAACAAAATTCATTATGTGTTATTTTTTTTAAGCGGTCAACGCGCCCGCCTTCTTCATCAAGCGCAATAAAAATATCATTATGTCCGACCACTTCTTTAATACTTTGTGTCAAAGCCGAAGCTTGTTCTTGAGATTCTAAATTGCGTGAAAAAAGAGCAATCCCTGCCGGATTATATTTTTCTATGATGCGTTTTTCATCATCCGTTAAAACAGTTGAAGACAAAGATAAAATTGCGCTTAAAACAGGTTTCATTTCCGTTTTTCTTTATTCTTTGACCATACAACTGCCGCCGGCTTTTTTGACCTCAGCGCATAAATTTTCGGCATTTTTTTTCAGTTCATAAGCACCAACCTTAAGACGATACATGCCATCTTTTCCGCCCTCAACAATATATGGCAATCCCTTAATGACGGGATATTTTGCCTCAAGCGTTCGATAAGCTTTTTCAACCGCCTCTTTATTGGTTGAAGCCATCATTTGAACTTTATAACGCCCGTTTAATGATATTGTTTTTTCAGGAGCTTTGATTACTGTTTCAATCGCTTTGGGTTCTATTTTTACGGGTATTTCCTGAACAATAGTTTTTTCATCTTGCGTTTTTACATCAGCAGGTGCCGTTTTCACAGCAACATCAATCACCGGAAGTTTTTCCGGAATTTTGACTTTTTCGGTTGCTGTTGTTTCAACCGCTGAAATTAAATCATCCATACTATCCAAATTTTCTTGAGCAGCATCATTTTCTTGCAAAATTTCTTCTTTTGCGGGTTCTTCTTGAACAACAATCGTCGGCATTTTAGGTGCTTCGGGCGGTGGCAAAAGGCTTTCAACCTTTGTGTCGATTTCATCATTTTTTTCAACCAAAGCATAGACCGTTTTATCCTGATTTTCAATATCCATACCGCCCGGTTCGCTGGGCTGAATTTTGACGGGTGTCAAAGGACGACGAATCACCGGAATTTCTTCCTCATTGTTAAAACCAAACTTGGGCAACAATAAAAACCAGCTGACAAGTCCGGCCAAAACAATACCGGCAAGTGTCCCGATAAAACCGTTGCGCGAGCGCTCAAGTTCACGCTTGCGTTGTTCAATATCCTCTTCAATTTCCTGTGCGATTTTTTGGCGAAATTCGCTTAAATACTCATCTTCTTTCGGATCATTAAAAAGTTCTTTCATTTAAAAACCTCTGTTTTTTATATTTTACCGCTGATTGTCTTCCTTATACATCAAAAAACTTTATAATCATTTAAGATTATGGCTTGAAATTATATTTTTTTTTCATAAAATGACGGATATGAAAATTGCAACTTTTAACATCAATTCCATCAATGTGCGATTGCCCTTTTTGTTAGAATGGCTTGAAAAAGAGTGTGTTGATATTCTTTTATTACAGGAAATTAAGACGGAATATAATAATTTTCCGTTTTTTGAGATTGAGGCGGCGGGTTATTTTGCGGCTGTATCGGGTCAAAAGGGATATAACGGGGTGGCCGTTCTTTCAAAAGAACCTGTTAAGGTATTAAATGAAAATCTGCCTAATTTTGACAGCAATGAAGCTCGTTATATCGAAGTTCTATCAAAAGGCACCGTTTTTGCCTCAGTTTATATGCCAAACGGCAATCCGCTTTATTCTGATAAATTTGATTTTAAGCTTAAATTTATGCAAGCCTTCAATGCGCATGCAAATTGCCTTTTGAAAAATTATGAAAAAGTTGTTATCGGCGGTGATTTTAACGTGATTTTGAATAAAAATGATGTCTATGATGAAAAACCTTTTTTAAATAATGCATTGACAAATGAAGATGCAAGGCGTTTTTTAACCTCTTTGAAATATTTAGGGTATTATGATGCTTTTAAGATAACAAATTCAGACCTCAACGGTTATACGTACTGGGACTACAGGCCTTATGCTTTTTACAGTGATTTCGGAATGCGCATTGATTATATTTTTTGTTCTGCTTTGATGGCACAAAACTTAAAAGAATGTCACGTCGATACATTTTTAAGAAAGACGCAGCGCCCGTCCGATCATACACCGCTTGTGGCCGTATTTGATATATAAAAACGGGACTTGATATGAAAAAAATATTTTTTTTAATGCAAAGTTTTATCTTAGCCTCTTTTTTTTGCATCTCAAATCTTAAAGCCGATGAAGATGTGATTAAAGACGTATTTATCAGCTTAAAACGTGATTATATCAATGAACTGGATAACAGGCAAATTGCCTTAAAAGGCTTAAAATCGCTTTTAAAACTCAGCAAAAATATTGAGCTTAAACAAACCTCAAAAAAAATTGTTTTATACCAAAACGGTAAGATGATTAAACAATTTGCAATGCCGCAAGATAAAGACAACATCAACGCATGGGTTGATTTTTGCAACAATATTATCAATGAGGCATTAAAAACGGACAACAATATCCGCCCCCATGATTTTGAAATGTCGGATTTATTCGCAAAATCCGTATTTGAGGGTCTGGACGGATATTCGCACTATTTCGGCGCATTTGAAAAAGAAGATGATAAGCCTCTTAAAATCAGACGTCCCTTTGCATCAAGAATCATCGATGACATTTTACTGATTAAGGTTTTGAGCTTTAAAAAAGATATTTCAAAACAGGTTCAAACCGCGGTTGAAGAATGTTCAAAATGCCAAGGACTGATTTTGGATTTAAGGAATAATCACGGCGGTTTTTTAAATGAAGCGCTTAAAATTGCCGATATGTTTTTAGACGAGGGAATTATCACGTATACACTTGCATCAGACAATGATGCGCCGAAGTATTATACGGCCGGTAGTGGTGATATTTTTTATCAAAAACCGATGGTGATTTTAACCGACGGATTGACAGCCTCGGCTTCCGAGGTTTTGGCCGCCGCTTTGTCTGAACAGAACAGAGCTGTCTTAATTGGTACAAAGACGTACGGCAAAGGCACAATTCAGGATATTAAAAAAATGGGAAAAGAGCGTGCGATGACCGTCACGACGGCTTATTTTTATACCCCATCCGGCATAAAAATCGATAAAACCGGTTTAACGCCTTTTATCTGTGTCGGAAGAGATGGCGATTGTACCAAGGCCGACCGTTTTAATAAGGACGAAGATATCGAGCTTGCTGTCAAATACCTCAAAACAGGCGTTGCGGATTGATTCTATCGATAGCGAATCGAAAAAGTATTTGTTTTACCTGCCACGGCATTTGCCTCATCGATGGTATAGATACGAAATTTGATATTGTTTCCTTGAGCAAAATCCTCTATCGAATTATAGATTTTTGAACCGACTTTGAAAGGTGCCCCGTTTGAGGCCAAAATATCTTCACAATTTTGTTTGTCCGTGCATGCCGCACCACTTGCAAATAAATCAAGCGTTGCATAATATTTGCCGCCGACTTCAAAGGGCTTGCCCTGCGAGGCGGCATCCAAAATATCTTGGCAGTTTTGCACATTATCACAAGCAGCGCCATGTGTCATTAAATCCGCCGTTGCATAAAGTTTATCCCCGATTTGATAAAATCCGTTATCGTATTTGGTGTATTCCGTCACATTTGCCTTTGTTCCCTCAGCTTTTTGCTCACAACCGGCTTCAGCAAGACAATAAATGGTCAGCGGTGTTGTATTACCCCAAACAGTTTCAGGTTCTTGTCCGATGGCATAAAAAATATTTCCTACCATTTCAGGATTTCCCTCAATGACAAGTGATGTCAAATTCGGCGTATGGGCAAAAGCAGCGCTATTGATTGTTGTGACAGTTTCAGGCACAACAAGACTTGTGATACCTGAACCGTCAAATGCTGCAAATTCAAGCGTTGTGACAGATGGTGGAATAATGATGCTTTTTAAATTCGGTGTATCCCAAAACATAGCAGAAGATATACTTGTCAAAGAGTCCGGAAGTTCCAGTTGCGTAAGATTACGGCAAAAAGCAAATGAAGAGATGCTTTCAACAGAATCAGGGAAAGCAATACTTGTAAGACCGGTTCGTTCAAATGCATCACCAACGGATACCACATCATTCATTCCTTCTACTGTTGATAATTTTTTTGCCCCTACAAAGGCGGCATTACCGATGGATGTAATACCATCTCCGACCGTGACACTTGTTATACCGGTACCCCATGGTGCGCTTGTTATATAATCATCTTCACCGATTTTTATTTGTTCAAAATCTCCCATTTCGCCGGTGCCGGTGATTGTCAATTTTCCGCTTTCATCCAAGGTCCAATTGCAATTATCGGCATATACATAAGGGTCTTCATCCGTACCTTCACCTGAACGTGTGCCGCAAGTGCCGGATGTGGCTGCATGTGCATTAAAACTTGTGATTAAGGCTAAAATTAAAACTGTTTTTTTCATAATTTTTCTCCTTATAAAGAATATTGATATCATTTTTATCACCCTCTCTGAGCCTCTTCTTGAGAGCTAAAGCTCTCTTCGGTCACTTGTTTCATAATTTCGCCGTGGTCGTTTTTCGCTCCTTTGCTCAATAATGAAACTGCGCCTCTTGCGGTGAAAATATCCATTACGGGATATTTTTATCCTCGAGCCCTCAAGGGGGAGGTTTCCAGAAAATGACATTAAAAAAGTCGCATCTTTTAAGAGCGACGGGGAGTAAAACAATCACGTGAAACAAATGACTTCCATAACCTTTAGAATAAATTCTTGGACATCCGTTACAGACCCCCCGACGAAATCTCGGGGATAATTGCGTTTTAAAAATAAAAAAACGCCATAAAATACAGCGCTATCCTTCACTGTGTTTCACAAAAGCTGTTTTAAAGCCCGCACCCTTTCAGAGTACTTGATAAAAAGCGTAAACTTTTCTATCCATCTTTTATTTAAGCACATAACAAATGAAATGTCAAACAAAAAAACTTCTCCGAAGAGAAGTTTTTTACTTGACTATACTTTGCCGTGGCAATGCTTATACTTTTTGCCACTACCACAGGGACAGGGGTCATTGCGTGCAACCCTTCCCCACGTCGACGGATCATTTAAGTCGATGTCCTGACGATTTTGCTCATATGTTTTCGGCGTGGCCAAAACATTTTGAGGCACATCGTGCACGGCATTTGTTTTGATATTTTGCCGTTGCTCTTCGGCCTGACGCAATTTTTCGTCTGAATTGGCCTTAATCAAAGTGCGACACGTCACCACGGTCACCTGCTCTTTTAAAAACTCAAGCAAATCCGAAAACATATTAAATGCTTCTTTTTTATATTCGTTTAAGGGATCTTTTTGCCCATATGCACGCAAAACAATCGTGTGGCGCATTTGATCTAAAGTAGCGATATGCTCTTTCCACAAAAAGTCAAGTGTTTGAAGCAAAATGCTTTTATCCACCATTTTAACGATTTCAGGCGGCACATTGGCATTTTTTTCTTTTAAGTCTTTTTCGATCTCATTT
>CADAAN010000030.1 GCA_902785935.1 uncultured Pseudomonadota bacterium | reverse complement strand
GGGCAGCAGGTTCACGCGCAAAAACAGCATGTGCTGAACCACATGCAGAGCCGTCATCCCACCCAGCACGACCATGTACAACACAACAAGCACCAGCTCGAGCGCCCGACGGTCACGCATCGCCGTAAGCCTCCGCAGCACAGGCGTCCGCACGTACAGGCCCAAAAGTGCGTACACGTACCATAAGTGCCCCCACGATTGCGCGGTCAGCAGATGCCATATGGCTTCCCCCACCACGGCAATCGAGAACGCGCGGTGATCATACACACTCTCAATGAGGCAAAACGCCAGCCCAAACGTAGCCAGTACAAACAGCATGCGACCTCTGTAGCGGCGCAACCGTTCCCAGCCCCCATCTTTGTCGGGGTCAAGCAGCAGCGCTCCGGTAACCATCAGAAACACGGGCACGGCCCAACGCCCCAGCAGGATGGAGAGCGAGCCCTCCACGAAGGCGCGCGCTGGGCCAAACGAGGCGCGCCCCACCGATTCCCACAGCGTGGTGTACACGTGCAGGGCCACAATGGCGACGCAGCCCAATGCACGTGCCCATTCAAAGCATGCGACGCGCCGACCGCGCGTCGCACTTTGGTCTTCCTTGTGGCGAGAAGGACTAGGCATCCGACCCTTCCTCGACAACCTCCTCGGCTGCCTCCTCTTCCTCAACCGTTTCGCTGTTGCTGATTGCTTCAACGGTATCTGCGGCTTCATCAATGCCTTTTTGTATATCCTCAGCTTTTTTTGTAGCACCTAAATATGCACTGGCATCTTGCGTGTTAGTTTCTTTTATTCTGGATTTTTGATCTACGCCGAAAAGCGGATCGACCACATCATGAAGTGCACCGGGGATGGTAACATTAAATAACTTACTTAATTTTTTCCCCATATCGGTATAAAATTCTTTATGGCTTAACCCGTGTTTCACAACTGTTTCAGATGAAATTTTTAAGCCAGCCTCAGGTAAAACAACCTTATCTCCGATTTTTCCTTCTATTTCACTTCCGTCAGGCAAGGTAATATATGTTTTCTTTATGCCGTCAACTTCTTTTTCCGTAACATTATCTTCTGTTGCCTCATATATTGAGAATGTGTAATCAAAATGTATTTTATCTCCCTTATTTTGAGCCTCTTTTTTTGTTCCATCGGGCAACAGAACATAATCATTATTTTTGACAGCTATATAATCAGAGCTGTTCCCCTTTATTTCAAAATCACCATAGGCATTTGCATTTGAACTGAGGTCTTTAATATTAACCGCAACTGCGCCAGAAAGAGAAGTTGCACCTTTTGACGCGGCACTTTGCACGGCAAGCAAACTCTTGTTATCCAATAAATTTGCTTCTACGGCAACATTACCGGCTTTTATTTGGGGTTTAATACCTTTTTCTTTATTACCTATAAATGCATTATTCTTAACCTCATCGAGCGAATAACCAATTGCCCCACTGACTTTTATTTTGCTGAAATTTTCATCGGCTCTGGAATAAAGCGTGCTTACTTCATAGCCAAGCTTCATTTTAAACATATCATAAAAGAATTTAGCTATACCGCCGAGAAAAGCAGCTTGTCCTTGCTTAGCGCCTTTTTGCGATCCTGATGCAGAAACAGATTCTTCGGCTCTGCCGATATAATTAGCTATAACACTCAGCTCGCCCGGTATATCAACATCACTCTCCACAATTGCTTCATTAACCGTATGCGCAATAAATGCTGCAATTGAAATGCTGGTTACACCAAAGTTTCTATCTACAATCGGAACCAACCCCTGCTTGGTTGACACATCATATGAACGAAACATTTCGGCATCAACCAAAATGTCTTTTGCAATATTGAGCGCCACCTCTTTTTCTATAACGGCTCTGTTTGAAACATCCAACAAAGAAACAGATACTGCATATGCTCCGCCGTGGCCAAAAGATTTATCAAACACATCAAAGGCCATTTCTAACATATTGGTTGCCACTGCACCTGTTGTGAACTGGACATTGGTTGAAGATAAAACATTAAGATTTTCCGCTGTGATATCTGAGCCGCTACGAACAATAGCTTCGGTTACCACATCAAGATCAGCATAACTGAATGCTAAGTTTTCAAATATTGATTTCGCACTGGCGTTAAAATCTGTTGTAGCACTAACGCTTAAATCTTTCTTAGCTGTAATTTTTGCGCCATCTAAAACTTCAACGGAAGATTTCATATCTGCAATATGAATCATATCGCTCAAAATAAAATTCGCAGGCGTTTCCATCCAGCCATACCACTCGCCACTAAAGTCTGCAATATCATTATTGACCTTTTCCGCTATCGTTCTGGCATTCAAAGCAATGTTGTTTCCTTTTACCTCTCCACTGACGGTTACTTTTGAAAGCGCCACATTATGCTTAGAATCTTTATTATATTCCGCTGCACTTCTTGAACCTGTACTATAAATCTCCGTCTGAACAAGAACATCCGAACCGTTGGCATCTACCTTCCCGTCCAAATTAACGATTGCCGCCAAATAATCGTCATTTTCCCCCTGATTTTTTGAAACAATGGCAACGCCGTTTCCGCCATCCATTGCCAACTTATATTCTATCGAAGTTGTTGTTCGGCCATATACATCTGTCTGTGTCGTTCTTTTGCCCGAGGTCGGTGTAACGTCTGTTTTCTTTGTAGCTGTTACCTTACCGCCGGATACACTAAAGTCCATATTTGCGTTTAACTCAGCTCCGTTGTTGATGTTAATTTCTTTTCCGCCGTTAGCAATGGTAATACCGGCACCGGAGTTAATGGTTCCGTCAATACTGATGTCTGCCGGATTTAATTCAACTTCGGTTTCTTCACCACCCAAAAGCAAATAATCCGTTCCGCCCATATTAAATGATACCAAGGCATCTAAGCTCTTTTCAACTATGGCATTGTCCTTAAATACTTTTTTCATTGTGTCTTCAGTCGGTGTCATCAAAGTTAAAGAACCAACATTGAATACACCCGTTTTACCCACCACAAAACCATTCGGGTTAGCAAACAATACATCACCACCGATTTGTCCGTTTTTGTAAGAATTTACAATACCATCTATCTGCGAAGCTGAGGAATCAAAGACAAGGTTAACTAATTTGTTCTGCTGTTCTATTAAATTTAAATTGGCGGTATCGCCCTCACTGACGTTAAATTTACCAAAGGTATTTAAGCCGATATTACCTGATCCGATTGATGTGGTTGTGCTGATATTAAAAATATGGGGATTAGCCGCATTATCAATCGTTGTACCTGTTTGAAACGGCACCCCGTTCTGATTGATTTCCGTAGCCTTTGCCGCATTAGGCGCGCCAAATGTTCCAATCAATATTGCCGCATTTAAAATTGCACATTTAATCAAAACTTGACGATACCATCTGGTAAGTTGTGTAATCGCAGAACGAGAGTATTTCATAGTCCAAATTCCTTTGTATTAAAAAGCCACCTCTTAATATTTGCGGAAGCGTATCACAAATCACCTTAATTTGCAAGATTTTTTTTTCAATATTGTTACGACAAATTCAAAACGGAACATTTGACATTATAAAAAAAACAATAACGAGCGCAAAATGATAGCCGCTAAAAGAGAGCTTTGTACATTTTTCCGTCAATCACCTTAGAGAAGAATTATCTAAACAAAAACCAAACCATTTTGTAACGACCAATCGTATTGAAAACTTTTAGAGTTGCCTAAAAAAAGGCTTTCTATGTTCAGAAGCGTTAAATTCGACTGTTTACAATTTCTTATTGCCGAGTCTGTTTGGCTTTTTAATCATAGACATGACAACATTTATTTGTTATTATTATCTGAGTTTAATAAACCTCATCTTCAGCTATTTGGACATGAACCAAAATATTTATCTTTTGATGTGTTTTTGAATAAAACTCATCAATGCTGATGCATCTTCAAATATGGCTTTAATATGCAACACATTGATTCTTTTTTGAAAATCGGCGGGAATTTTCACAAAATCTTTTGATGTTGTATAAACCGGCAAATTCTTTTTGTGTGCTTTTTTTAGTATCGATTTAAGCTCGTCTTTTTCATAAAAATGATGATCTCCGAAATCATATGTATACAGAGGTTTTAAGCCGCATTTTTCAAGTGAATGATAAAATTTTAACGGATAACCGATACCGGCAAAGGCGACAACATCACCTTGATGCTTGGGGTTTTCTTCTTTAATCCGTACCATAAAAACGGGCTTATCTGTTTTTTTTAATATCTTTGCTATATTCTCTCCGATAAAAATGATGGCATCAGCACGCTTGAAACCTGACTTCAGGCTTTCTCTTAAAGGACCTGAAGGGATAATTCTGCCGTTTCCGATACCTGTTTCTTCGTTAAAAACCAAAAAAGAAACATCTTTTTTCAAGCTCGGATTTTGAAATCCGTCATCCATGATAAGTATGTCAGCCCCGTTTTCGACGGCAATTTGCGCAGCTTTTGCCCTATCATGACAAACAATGGTAGGTGCAATGCGAGCGAGCATCATCGGCTCATCGCCGACATCATAAGCTGTATGCTTTTGCGTATCAACCAAAACCCCGCTCAATTTTCCGCCATATCCGCGTGAAATAAAAAACGGATTTTTGCCTTGTTTTTGCATCATTTCGGCCAAAGCCATCGATACGGGCGTTTTGCCGACACCGCCCGCCGTGATATTGCCGATGCAAATCACAGGCACATGAGCCTGATACGGCTTTTTAAGTTTGAAGCGCAACGCCGTCGCCGCACCGTAAATCATCCCGATCGGGCTTAAAACGGCAGAAATCAGATTATCATTTTTCCAAAATGACGGCGTTTTCATTATTCGATTATTTCAAATATTCTTTAACCGTATCGACAATACCGTCCAAAACTTTAGCTTCGCTTGTTGCCCAATCATAGGCAAGCTTGCTTTTTTCTTCTAAAAGCGCCTTATCAGTCAAAAGCTTATAGACCATATCAATCAATTCCAAAACGTCATTGACCTCAATAATGGCATTGGCATTGCGAGCCCTGTTCATTGCATCGGTAAAGTTAAACATATGCGGGCCGACAATCGTGGCATCTTTGTATCTTGACGGTTCCATAAAGTTCTGTCCGCCGTGAGGAATCAGTGACCCACCGATAAAGACAACATCAATCAGCTCATACCAAATACCAAGCTCACCTATGGTATCTGCGACATAAACATCCGTTGAAGGCGTAATTTTTTCCCCTTTTGAGCGCAAAGCAACATCAAGGCCGTAATCTTTGATTAATTTTTCTTGGATTTCAACACCTCTGTGCGGATGGCGCGGCGCAATAACAGTGAGCAAATTCGGTACTTTTTGCCCCAATTCTTTCAAAAAACGACCGATTTTTGATTCTTCATCATCATGAGTTGATGAAACAAGCCAAATCGGACGACCAGAGAATTGTTCAGCCATTTCGGCTTTTTTCACGGCATCAATAGGCAAAGGCAATCCTGCATATTTCAGGTTGCCGAGGCTTGCCGTTTTTTTAGCACCCAAAACCTGAAGCCGGCGCGTATCTTCATCCGATTGACCGAGACAAAGCGTAAAACAGTCCAAAATTTGACGAATTGCAAACTCAAATTGTTGCCAACGACGAAATGATTTGTTTGAAATACGTCCGTTAACAAGAATGAGAGGAATATTGCGTTTTTTGATTGTTGACAGCATTGCCGGCCAAAATTCAGATTCAAACCACAATACAAGATTAGGTTTCCAGTGTCTGATAAAACGCGCGGCATAAAGCGGATGCTCAAGCGGAAAATATTGATGGAACGCACGTTCAGGCAAACGTTTAGCCATAATCTCGGCAGAAGTCACCGTGCCCGTTGTCACCATAATATGCAAATCGGGATAAAGTTCTAAAAGCTTGCTAATTAACGGAAGCATAGACACCGATTCGCCAACCGAAGCGCCGTGCATCCAAATAAGCTTTCCTTTCGGACGTGATAATGTGGCTTTGCCAAGCCTTTCATTAAAACGATTAAGGTCTTCCTTACCGTTTTTTTTGCGTTTTTCTATGTAGCGATTAAGAGCAAGCGGATACATGATGGCAAGTACGGCTTTATATAATTTTAAGAGCATGAGTTCGTCCTTTCTTTTTTTGAGTATTTACGCGGCATGGTTCCCTGTTCAATCTCGGGCAGACCGAGTTCTTTATCAAGTTGCCATGTCAGGTTATTCATTTCAGTTTCAATTTGTTTGCGATATTCTTCCAATTTTTCTTTAGGTGTGTTTTTAGGGATAAAAAAAGGTTTTGTAACAGCGACAATCCCTTTTTGAAAAGGCAGAGGTAACAACATTCTGTCCCAGCTTTTGCCCAAGATTTTGGATTTTGCAATTGAATAAGTCATCCCGATAATCGGTTTACCGGTTGTTTTTGCATAATAAATCGGGCTCATCGACATTGTCATGGAAGGACCGCGCGGCCCGTCCGGAATGATGGCAATACTGGCGTCATTTTTTAATTCTCGAAGCAGCTTAACCGCCGCAGCACGGGGATTTTCATTAGTTGAACCGCTGATATTTTCGATACCGAAACGTTTTAAAAGGCCGGCAATCAGTTGCCCGTCACGATGCGGCGATACAAGTGCCGAAAGTTTAGATGACCTGTTCCAAAAATAAGGCGCAAAAGCAATCCGTCCATGCCAAGCTACAAAAATAACGGCTTTATGTTCTTTTAAGTTTTCATAAAAAACATTGATATCGCGTCGATCCCAACGCGTTGTTAATGCAACAAAGCGGACATACCAATAGCAAAAAAAACTTGCGATATGTGTAGCACATTCAGATTTTGAAAAATTTTTTAAAAGTTGCATAAGTACTCTGATAAAACATTAAACAATGCGGCTATTATAAATTTTTTTTGCATTTTGCCAAGCAAAAAAACACCCTAATTAAAGTCAATACATACATATTTTGTTACAAATAATGACAAAACATTTTACTCTTATACATTTTGTATTGATGCGTATTTTTTTCGGCAAATTTTAACGTTTTTTTATCAGTTTTTGTTTATTGTTACAGAAATATGAAAATTTGACATATAACAAAAGAAATACTGGAAAAGTCAAAGCGTTTATGATAACTTTAACAATAGGAAGATGTGTCTGTAACAGGATAAAAAATGTATTTATGGGTTGTATTGGCAACATTTATTGTCGCTATTGTGTCTTTTAATTTGTCGGTCAGACCGGATATGGATCGTTCTTACATGGAAACAAAAGCAAGAACGGCTATTGCACGTTTTAAAATGCAACACAATGCTTTTTACTCTTACATCGACAGCAAGCGTTTAAGATTAAATGAGCAAAATACTTATGACTCGCCTTTTGTTGATTATGTTTCAGGTGTCGGTTATACCAATCACCAAAAAATCGGTACAACAAGTGATAATATCACCGTTTCGGATATCGAATCATATTTTCCGATAGGTTATACACCGCGTGCAAATATTTATTCTAAAGTATTTTGTTTCAGACAAACCGCTGACGGCAATAATGTTGAGGCTGAATATGCTTTAACGTGTGAAAATGATAGCATGGAAGCAACTTGTTGCTCAGATACAAGCGTCGTTGTTTACGTTGTCAGTTTTGAACCGATTTCGACAAACTGGCTGAATAAAAAAGGGCATCCGACATCTGATATGATTGCCGCCATCACGCAAACAGAAGGTTATGGCAAAACATTCGGCTACAATCAGGTAAAAAATACAGATAACAGCTCTTTTGAAAATCAAAGTTTGCCGGATTATCCGGTTATTAGCGGGGGTTTTGGCTATGGTATCAACAATACGGATGATACTTATAATTTAAAATATCAGCGTATCTTCGGCGCCATATTAGATGATGAGGATTATAAAACAAATTGCGAAGATAAAACTTGTCTGATTGCTCTGCAAAGAGTACAAAACAGAGAAAATAAGGCATATACAAAAGCTTGTGACCCGAATGATATAAACTGTAAAATAGCACCAAATGCGGTAATTGAATAGGAGGAAAATTAAGATGAAAAAACAAATTCATATATTTCATAAAATTAACGAAACAGGAAGTATGATGATTGAGGCCTTAGCTATGCTGACCTTGATTTCTCTTGTGACCCCGACGCTTTATAAAAAATCGGCTGAACGCACAACAGAGTTGCAAGATATCAATGCTGCCACTCACGCCAGAACATTGATGAAAGCAGTTGATAACTATACATCTACAAATTATGAAGCATTGCTAAATGAGCTCAAAAATAATGATAGCGGCCAAATGACGATTGAATTAGAGCAAATGGCAGATTATCTGCCATACGGATATAACATGAACGAACCGATTAAAAATTTCGGCGTACCTGTGATTTCCGTACAGCGTCAAGGGGATTCGGATTCTCTGACTTCGTTTGTTGTTTTTCCAAAACAAGGCGATATTACAGATTTAAGAGCTTCGCGTATTGCTTCAATGATTGGAGCTAATGGCGGCTATATTGATAAATATGGTAAAGCTAAAGGTGTCGGCGGTATCTGGAGCTTAGACAGTGACAAAGTCAGCGAAATTTGCCAAGACGGGGGAAGTGATTGCACCAGTGATGGTTCTATCATTACTGCTTCAAACGAATCAATCAACAATGCAAGCCGCGCATCTTTTGAAAATACAAAGTATTTGCAACGTACACCTGCAGATGATGAAAATGCTAAATGGCGTAATACAATGATCACCGATCTTTATATGGGCGGGGTTAAAAATGAGCTTGGACGAGATGTCAATTATAACAGCATTTACGGTGTCAATCGTTTGATTTTAGGCGGTACGGATTCTGTCAGCGAGACAGCAGATTTGGTTGTTAAGGCATCTAACGGACGTAGCGGATCAGGTTTCTTCGGCGGCAGCTTAGAAGCTTTGGGCGGTACTTTCAGTTTGAAACGAACGGGCGAAGATGAAACAACGCCTGAGATGAACTTTGCCAATTTCATCAGAGCAACGAATGAAGAATTAGAAGTCGGCTCTGTCACAAAGGGTAGTGAATCGAAACCTGCATTTCACCTAAGCAATGAAACAAAATCTGCTCAGTTTAATGTCAATACAGCTGTTGACGGAACGTTTATTTCAACAGGTGATACACGTGTTGCAGCAGGAACAAATGCTGATGATTCAGCTGCTTCATTTTATGTCGGAAATAATGGAGCAATTATGGAGGCTCATACAAACGAACTCAGAATGTTTGATGAGACTTTTGCTTTAACAAACGTTGATAATGCGGATGCATCAGATTTAACCATTAAAACAAAGACGGTTGAACTTGAAGGTAAAACAACGATTGGAAATGAGGCTGATCCGGCAAACTTTACTGCTCAAAAGGTTACGAATCCGCAACTTCTTGTCAAAAATAATGCCGTTGTTCAAGGTGCATTGGAAGCAGGCGAAATTGATGCGCATCAATTTGATACGCTTGAACTTCATGCCGGTGCTGAAAACTTTAGTGATGCAACACGTTGGCTTAATGCCGATAAAGATGGCGTCATTGTCAAAGATACGAGTGGTAGTGAACGCTTAAAAGTTGATGCCGAAATGCTTGTGGCTCGTGATGAAGAAGATAATGTACGCTTGAGTATTTCCAATAAAACGGATACAACACAAGATGTCATTGCCGGTACTTCTCTTAGAGGTCCAATGTATAAGCAAACACAAAATGGTATTGAGCAATCTTTCGGACAGGGAGAGGTCTTTATCGGAGCAACAAATGCCGGTATCGCCGGTATTGCGACAACTGAGGTTAAGACACTTGGGCAAGATGGCACGGTTTATGTCCAAAATGGCGCCATTGTTGCTAATAAACAGTATGATTCAACAAAGACAGATATCAAAAACACCGTTTCCGTCAACTCATTATCGACTGATGTCAATACCGATCAATTTGTTGTGCGTGATCATAACAGCAACAAATTGCTCAATGTCGTTTCTAATGAGCGCGGTCAAGAATTGACGCAAGATTCTTTGGCGGAAATTGACCCAGAGGCTTTTCATATTTGGGCAGCGCGTGATACCTCAACATCTGATCTCAACCCAAACAAGCATATTTTAGAGGTCAATGCCAACAGTGCTTTGCCGACGGATCGTTCATCTGACAGCAATGCCAGTGTTTATATCCGCCGCGGTGCAATTGAGGTAGAGCCGTCTCCTGCAACAGGTGGATCATATTCTGCCGATCAAGGTATCGGTTATATTGAAGCTTCACGTTTTGTTGACAATAGTATGAATAGTGATGGCTCACCTTTAGAGCCTGTCATGACAAAAGATAGCTCTAATTATGGAAATCATACCTATTATGACAGGTATATGATTAATCCTGCTTATACATCCGTGATGCATGATATCAAGCTGACAACGCGCGGCGGAGCCAGATTGAGCGATATTTTGCCTGACTTTATCAATAAAGGTATTTATACAGTCAATAACACATATAAGGAGGGGGTTAATTTTAATAATTTGACTCTTAAAATTGAAAACGGAAGAATTACACCTACCCAAGCACAAGAATTGACAAGCTTAAATTACGGCTCGGATTGGGCATCACCATTTATGGGTATTGTCCCTGCCCCGTTATGCCCACCCGGATATGCTAGTGTGATTACCCTAACCCCGTCAAGTTTTCAGATCGGACAGGCCGGTGAATTGCTTAAAAATGGTAATGATTATTACATTCAGGAAAGCGGTAATCTGAACGAACATGGAGCAAGAGCCATTTCTTCAAACAAGGATAATATCTTAACAGCGGAGATGAAAGAAGGTCATACGGTTACCGTTGATATTCATAATCCTCAGGCTGTCACACAAAATACAATATATTATCTTGGTATTTCAGCTGATGAAAATACGACATCTGCTGAGATATTGGATTCACCGAAACCGCTTTATTTCCAACCGAGTACATGGTTAAAAAACAAGGTGATTGCTTA
This sequence comes from uncultured Pseudomonadota bacterium, assembly GCA_902785935.1. Lineage (GTDB taxonomy): Bacteria > Pseudomonadota > Alphaproteobacteria > RF32 > CAG-239 > UBA1254. Next base: position 3,347 of record CADAAN010000030.1, on the reverse strand, counting down.
TACTAAAAACGGGCCTTACTCCGGCAATAACAGTGATAATTTTGTTGGTTGGGCCGCAATCATGGGATTTATTTATCCTCAAACGACATACGGAAATCTTATTAATGAACTGCAAGACAGACAAGGTGTTCAAGCTTCAGGTAACAATGAAAGCTTTTACTGGAACGTTTTTCCGGTACGCGCTTTGTCAATGGAAGCGTATGCCACGGTTTATTGCTATTTTGACAGAACGAATATTTTCGGATCAGGTAATAATCCCGATTACGTTGATCAATATGACCAGATGAACCATTTTAGAAGTATTCACAACAAAGCCGGAAGCACTTCAAACTATGGCAACGGTTCAAGTTACGGTACAAACTCATCGTATACCAACCGCTTGAACGATCCTCATTTAAAATATGATGATCCGTGGTAAAAAAAATACCCTCGGCGTGACCGAGGGTATTTTTTTATAACATTAACTGTTTTTGATATTTAATCCGTCATGAAACGCACGACCGACTTCATCACCTATCACGCGATAAGTATTATGTGCGCTGTCAAAAGCAATAACCTCAAGTTTTTTCAAATCAATATGACCATTTTCATCTAAAACGGATTCTTCGGCAACAATATTGACAACCTCACCAACCAGACGATAATCACCGCCGTCATCGTTTAATGCCGTCATTTTGCATTCAAGCGTCACGGGATATTCTTCAATCAGCGGGGCATCCACAAATTCAGCTTTTTTTACATGAACACCGGCTTTTTCGATTTTGTTGAGTTTGTGCCCGCTTTCAATACCGAAATAATCCGAAATTTCCAACGTATCTTTTGTGGCAAATGCAACCGTAAATTCTTTTTTAAGCTCTAAATTATCAGTTGTTTTGTGCTTTGATAAAAAAACGGTGATCTTATTCATATCACACTGTGTACCCCAAGCTGCATTCATTGCATTTGGTATCCCGTTTTCGTCATAGGTGCCAATAATCAAAACTGGAAGAGGCGCCATAATCATATCGTGTTTAATATTTTTTTTCATGTTATTTATCCTTTATTTAATAAGTTTAAGCGTATCTTCAACAATTTGCTTCGGTGTTAAATGATATCTCTCATAAAGTGCCTGAAGATTTGCCCGATCGGTAAATTCTTTCAAAGCACCGAAGTTTAAGACTTTCATATCGTCTGCACCGTAAAAACGCGCTATTTTTTCACCGAAGCCACCGTCAAGTTCACCATCTTCAAGCGTTATAACGACTTTGTGATTTGCTTTAAGAGAATTAAGGCAATTTTCATCAACACCGCTCAAATAACGCGGATTAATCAGCGTTGGTTTAATATTGTGCGGCTCAAAAGCTTTACAAACTTCTTTGCCAAGAGCAAAAAAACTGCCTTCTGCAATGATTGCTACGTCTTTGCCTTGTTTTTCAACCTGATAGACATTCAATGTGCCATAATCTTTGTTAGGTGCCTTGGTTGCATGTTCAACCGATTTCGGCTGACGAATAACGACAGGATACGTGTTCTGCTCCACAGCCCAATCAAGCATCGCCATATATTCTTCTGCTGTTGTCGGAGCTAAATAAACAAGGTTCGGAATATTTGAAACCATCGATATATCAAATGTGCACAGATGTGTCATATCCGCACCTGAAATACCGCCCCATGCCACCAAAATCACAGCCGGGTTCTGATTTAAGGCTAAATCCTGTGACAGCTGGTCATATGTACGCTGAATAAATGAGCTCATCACCAAATATACGGGTTTTGCTCCACCTTTAGCCAAAGCAGAAGAAAACGCGACTGCATGCTCTTCCGCAATGCCGACATCAACAAAATGTTCTCCAAGTTTTTCACGACGATCCGGTGTTAAACCAAAAACACCGGGAGTTCCTGCATTGACAAGTACAATTGTGTTATCTTTTTTGATTTTATCCATAAAATACTGATATGTCATATCATTAATATTTTCACCGTCAAATGAATATTTAGACTTGCCGTTTTCTATTTCAAAAGGCATATTCCAATGCCATTTTTCTTTATCCGTTTCAGCCGGCTGATAACCCTTACCTTTTTGCGTATGGATATGAACAATGGTCGGTTTTTCAGTATCTTTAATTTTTGAAAGCACATCAATCATTGATTTGACATCATTGCCCTTTTCGACGTAGTGATAATCAAAACCAAGCGCTTTAAACATATTGCATTCAGCTTTTCCGTTTGTATCACGCAAAAGACCAAGCCCTTTATACAATCCACCATGATTTTCAGCAATGGACATCTCGTTATCATTGATGATAATAATGATATTGCTGTTTAAGACTGCAGCATTGTTCAAGCCTTCCATGGCCTCACCACCGGACAGTGAGCCATCACCGATAACAGCAATCACATTATGCTTTTCTTTTTTTAAATCACGCGCTTTGGCCAATCCGCAAGCAAGGCTGACTGATGTTGAAGTGTGCCCAACCTTAAAAAAGTCATGCACACTTTCATCTTGGTTGCTGTAGCCCGAAATTTTGTTCATACCGTCAGGTGTCAAAAAACCTTCTTTCCTCTCTGTCAAAATTTTGTGCGGATAGATTTGGTGCGAAACATCCCACACGATTTTATCACGGGGCGAATCAAAAACATAATGCAACGCAATCGTTGCCTCAACAATACCTAAATTCGGTCCGACATGGCCGCCAATCATGCTGTCACGTTTTAAGACAGCATCGCGTATTTCACCTGCGAGAATCTTCATTTCATCAATATTAAGTTTTTTTAAATCACTCGGTTGATTGATTTGATTAAGTATACTCATTATCTTCTCCGTTTATTGAGTTAAGGTTGTCTTAAATTATTATATTCAAGATAGCTGAAAGTCAATGAACAAACGTGTGATTTTTAACACTTTTTATCACTATTTTATAAAAAAAAAGCACCTTCCGGTGCTAAATTTGGTGGAGCTTTAACGGATCGGTCTAGAGAGCTTTTTTTCAAAAAGCTCTCGTCGGTCACTTGATTTGTAACATTTGCTTCGTTCGGCTCACGCCTACTTGCAAATGAACAAACCATCGCCACTGCACAAAAAAACAACATTTTGAGGTTGTTTTTTTGCTTGTGCCCTCGACAGGTCGAGTGTTCTCTCCCCTTTATAAAAAAAAGCACCTTCCGGTGCTAAAACTGGTGGAGCTGAAGGGGATCGAACCCTCGACCTACAGATTGCGAACCTGTCGCTCTCCCAACTGAGCTACAGCCCCAAAATAATTGTCTATGCCTTTAGGCTCAGCTGCTCACTGAGATACAGCCCAAAAGAATTTGTTGAGCCAACTTATATGACACTTATAAAAAAGAATCAAGAAAAAAACGTATCTGTT
>CADAAN010000029.1 GCA_902785935.1 uncultured Pseudomonadota bacterium | reverse complement strand
AAGCTCTCTTCGGTCACTTGTTTGCTAAGCTCGCATCAGTCGCTTTTCGCTCCTTTGCTTGCTAAACAAACTGCGCCTCTTGCGGTGAAAATATCCATTACGGGATATTTTCATCCTCGAGCCCTCAAGGGGGAGGATTCAAAAACGGCAAAACTAAAAAAAATCACTTCAGAAAAAATCCAAAGTGGGAGTCCTAAAACTGCCTAGATACAGTCAGACTTCTTCGTCACTTACGCGCTTATACCGTCTACTCCCTAGAAAGGAGTTATACCTAGGAGATGTCTTAGGGACACCGCAACCATTTTGGTTACGTTCTTATTATGACATACCAAATAACAAAAAACAAGCAAAAAATATGTTATGCCTGTAAATAAGAAAAAAGCCTGTCCTTGATGTAAGGCAGGCTTTTTGTAAAATATCACTTTTAAATATCCAAGTTCACGACATTTAAGGCATTTTCTTGAATAAATTCTTTTCTGGGTTCAACAACGTCGCCCATCAAGGTTGAAAAGACTTCATCCGCCTCTTCCAAATGATCAATTTTGACCTGCAACAATGAACGTGCCTCAGGATCAAGTGTCGTTTCCCAAAGTTGTTCAGGGTTCATTTCGCCCAAACCTTTATAGCGTTGCAGTGTGATGCCCTTCTTGCCGGCAGAAATCACCGCATCGACCAAAGCCACAGGTCCTGAAATGCGTTTCATATCACCGTTTTTAGAAATCAGCTTTAATGATTTCTCAAAGTTTGTCTTCAAGAAATCATACATATCGTTTAAGACTTTTGCCTCGGCGCTGTCAAAAACGGATGCACCGACAACATGATCTTCTTTCACGCCGCGAAGTGTGCGATTGAATGAAATCGACCCGTCCGATAAAATTTCTGCCTTCCAGCCTCTGTCATACTCTGCTTCATGTTCATCAAGTTTTTGTGTCACTTTTTCAAGTCCGAGAGTAAGTTTTTCTTTGTCATTTAATGTTTCTTGATTAAACAATCCGTATATCGCCATTTGTTCCAAGATTTTTTCCGGCGCTTTGATTGAAAGTGTCGTCATTAAAGATTTTGCCTTCATCGTTTGACGGACAAGCTCTATCAAATCCTGACCCATGATTTTTTCGCCGCCGAACGTTTCCAAAACAGCCTCATCCGTACCGCCGCTGATTAAATACTCTTCCATCTCACGGTCGTCTTTTAAATAGATAATCGAATTACCGCGTTTGGCTTTATAAAGCGGAGGCTGCGCGATATAAACATATCCGCGTTCAATAAGTTCAGGCATTTGACGATAGAAGAAGGTTAAAAGAAGTGTTCTGATGTGTGCGCCGTCGACATCGGCATCGGTCATAATCACAATCTTGTGATAACGGCATTTATCCGCATCAAAATCATCACGGCCGATACCAGTGCCTAATGCTGTGATAATCGTACCGATTTCGGCGGAATTAAGCATCTTATCAAAACGAGCACGTTCCACATTCAAAATCTTACCACGAAGAGGCATAATGGCCTGATTTTTACGATCACGTCCCTGTTTTGCTGAACCACCTGCCGAATCTCCCTCAACGATAAAGACTTCAGATAAGGCCGGATCTTTTTCAGAACAATCCGCGAGTTTGCCCGGCAATGTCGAAATATCCAAAACGCCCTTGCGGCGCGTCAATTCACGCGCTTTGCGAGCAGCTTCGCGCGCCGTTGCGGCCTCAACGATTTTACCGACGATAATTTTGGCCTCATTCGGATGCTCATCGAGCCATTCTTTTAATTTTTCGCCGACAACACCTTCCACAACCGGTCTGACTTCGGAAGACACAAGCTTGTCCTTGGTTTGTGATGAAAACTTCGGATCAGGTGCCTTAACGGACAATACGCAGGTCAAACCTTCACGCATATCTTCACCCGTGATAACGGCTTTTTCTTTCTTTAAAAGACCCGTTTCCAAAATATAGTTGTTAACTGAACGCGTCAATGCGCCCCTGAAACCGGCAAGGTGCGTACCGCCGTCTTTTTGCGGAATGTTGTTTGTAAAGCAAAGCATACTTTCGTTATAGGCATTTGTCCACTGAAGCGCAACCTCAACGGTAATGTTGTTTTCTTCCCCCGAAAAGGCAATAATGTTGTCATGCAAAGGAGCTTTTGCCTTGTTTAAGTGTTCAACAAAAGCAGATAAACCGCCCTCATAATGAAAATCTTCTTCTTTTTTCTCGGCGCCGCGGTTGTCAATCAATTTCAAATACACACCTGAGTTCAAAAATGCTTTTTCTCTGATGGCGCGTTCAAGCGTTTCAAAACTGAACTCTGTCTGCGTAAAAGTCTGCGGTGAAGGTAAAAACGAAACTTCCGTACCATGCTTGCCCGGCGCATCACCGACAATTTCGACGTGTTTGACAACGTTACCGTCGGCAAATTCGGCCAAATATTCTTTATCGTTGCGCCAAATCTTAAGTTTAAGCCAAGTCGACAAGGCATTAACCACCGATACGCCGACGCCGTGTAAACCGCCTGAAACTTTGTATGAATTATTGTCAAATTTACCGCCCGAGTGCAATTCCGTCATAATCACCTCAGCCGCCGAAACACCTTCTTCTTTGTGTAAATCGACCGGCATACCGCGTCCGTTATCACGAATGGTGGCGGAACCGTCAGGATTTAAAATAACTTCCGTCTTGTCGCAATAACCGGCTAAAGCCTCATCAATGGCATTATCCAAGACCTCATAAATCATATGATGCAAACCCGACCCGTCATCAGTGTCGCCGATATACATACCCGGTCTTTTTCTGACGGCGTCCAAGCCTTTTAACACCTTAATCGAATCGGCGTTATATTCCTGTTCGCTTTTTAAATAGTCTTCATTTGTCAAATCAGTCATATTAAATCTCGTTTTTTCCTTTATTTTACACAGTTCATAACTATATAACACAGCTTTCAAAAAATGCCAAAATCAAAATGAAAGTTATCAACGGATTTGAAAAAAAACTATTTGCAAAAAAAATGTTGCAAAGCAAAACAAAATAAAGTACACTCTGACAGAGTTTTGTGTCTATGTGCTTATTTTTAACCTCAATGCAAAAAGGCGACGAAGATGCAAGCAGCTTCATTATCTCAATAATCACGAAGGAGAAAAAATGAAAAGATTGAAATTTGCTGTTACTTTTTTATTTTTAATGCTTTCTTGTCTGCCTGTTTATTCACAAACATTATCGCCGCAAACAATATACCAATATGCAAAATCTAAAAATTATCGTGCGTTGTATATGTGGCAAAATTATATTGATGCGGAAGACTATCGGGGAAATACAGCGTTATGCATTGCTGCCTCTAATGACGATCAGGAAACTATCAGGACGCTGGTTGCATATGGCGCTGATCCTCAGCCGGATTGCTTGCGAGCAGTATTGTACGGAGCAAATGGTGGTGCAGATGGCGGCACATTCCTGGGAATGGGCAAAATTGGATGGACGGCAACGGGTCTTGCTGTTGCGGGTGTCGGTGTTGCAGCCGCAGCCGGTGGCGGCGGTGGCGGCGGTGGCGGCGGCGGTAGCAGCTGCGCCGGCTTTCTCGGTGATGACGGCGTCTGTTATGACAAACTTCAATGTGTACATGGTCATCAGTACAGAAATACCTGCGTTTGTGATGCCGGTTATAAGGGGGATTTGTGCGATGAAGTTGTTGTTTGCAGCTCGGATTATGAGGCAGATGGTCAGTGTGCTACAGGGTATTGGCAAAATACCTCCGATGTTTGTCAGTCCGGTGAAGATATCAAATACAAATGTGTTTCAAGAACAAAAACCACGGGTTGTGCCACATGGGATACGTATTCTGACAATTGTTTAAGCTGTGTTGATGAAGGTTATGATTTGGAAGGCGGCGCCTGTGTTGCGCATCAGTGCGGCGATAATTATGCGGCTGTCGGTATGTGCACAAGCGGTTGGAACAATGCAAGCCAGTCACTCTGCAAATCAGGGGCATCTACTTTATATGAATGCCATGCGCATACAAACGTTGATAATTGTTCAACTTACAGCAAGACGGAAGATGCGTGCAGCTCTTGCGCAAGCGGATATGATTTGAAAGATGGTGTTTGTGTGGTGCACCAATGCGATGATACTTATGCAACTGTCGGAACATGCGCCAGCGGATGGAACAATACAAGCCAACCTAAGTGCCAATCGGGAAGTACGATATATTATAAATGTCAGGCACACACAACGGTTGAGCATTGCGAAACTTATAACAAAACGGCAAACAAATGTCAGTCATGTAACGACGGATGGGATATCAACACAAGTACAAACAAGTGTTTAGCACATAATTGCGGCGACAATTATGCGGCTGTCGGCATGTGTGTCAGCGGATGGAATAATACAAGCCAAACCCCATGTGTATCAGGTGATTCTACATTATATCAATGTCAGGCACATACGAACGTTGACCACTGTACAATATACAGTAAAACGGAAAATAAGTGTGCAACCTGTGAAGAAGGTTATGAGGGCGATAATTGCGCAACTTGCGCCAGCGGATATGGTAAATGGGGCGGTTCGGGTGATCAAACCTGCTATCTTACGCTGACCTGTCAGCATGGTACAACACAGTTTGAAGACAGCTGTAACTGCGGCGACACGGGATTTACCGGTCAAACTTGCAGTGAATGTGCAAGCGGACAGACTGACCCGAGCGGCAATATCTGTTATGCCAAATTAGCGTGTGAACATGGTACTTCACAAGTTTCGAACACCTGTGATTGTGCGGATACCGGCTTTACGGGTACAACCTGCGGCGATTGCGCCAGCGGTGATATCGTTGATGACAAATGTTATGCCGATGCGGGTTGTGAACATGGTATGACGCAATCTGCAGGTGTTTGTCAATGCACAAACGGTTGGAGCGGAGATAAATGCCAAACTTGTGCAAGCGGTCAGGTTGTCGGCGATATATGCTATTCGTCAATAACTTGTCAAAACGGCGGTACACAATCAGGTGATGCGTGTGTTTGTATCAACGGTTGGTCAGGTTCGGATTGTAGCGTTTGTAACAGTACGGTTAAAGATGGTTATTGTTATGATAAACCGCTTGTCTGCGTGCATGGCGTGATGGGCGAAGAAGGGTGCGAATGCGACAATAATTGGACCGGAACATTGTGCGAGACTTGCCCGAGCGGCAATGTTGACGGAGATACTTGTTATACAAATCCGTTACAGTGTAATCACGGTGGCACTGTTGTAAGCGGTGCGTGCAGTTGTACGGGCGGCTGGACGGGCAGAACCTGTAACATCTGCCCAAGCGGCGACAGTTCGGGCGATACGTGCTATCCTTCTCAAGAATGCCTGCACGGCGCTACACAATCAGGCGGGGTATGTCATTGCGCCGGAAACTGGACAGGCGACAAATGCCAAACCTGTCCGAGCGGTATTATAGAGGGCGATGTTTGTTCTGCCACTGCGGATTGCGTGCATGGCTACATCAATGGCGCAACCTGCACATGCTATGATAATTGGGAAGGTTCTAAGTGCGATACTTGCGCAAGCGGACAAAGCAGTGGAAATATTTGTTTTGATACCTTAAATTGCGTCCATGGCTATCAAAGCCTCGGTATTTGCATTTGCGAGAAGGGTTGGACGGGAACACTTTGTGATGAAGGTGTCGTTTATAACAACTATAACAAAGAAAAAGAAATCAACGTTGAAAAGACCGGAAGCACGACACCTGTCGTCGGGTTGGAATATACAACATCCGGAGATAAAGTCGGAGATTCTAAAACGCTTTATAATGCCTATGTCAAGACCGACAGCGAAACGGGTCCGCTAGAACTCAATGATACATATTCCATGAGTGTGACAAATACAAACCCGCAGACAGAGATGAACACTTATGGTTTGAAGAACGATATTGGTCCTGTCTATGGTGCATATGCAGACGGAACAGCTCAACCGCTTAGCGGAAGCTTAAATTCTCAAATTGATGTCGTGTATATCAATAATTCATACGACAGCAATACGACATATGCGCTTTATGGTATTTATGCAAACGGTGATGCGATTGCAATAGGTAAAAATAATGCAAACGATCTTGATGTGACAAACGAAATCAATGTTTCATTTAGGGATACATATGCTTATGATGAGGATCACAAAAACAGATTGTCGCGTATTTCTCTATATGGCATGTACAGCCTTAAAGGGGATGTTGAAAACTCAGAGGGTTCTTCCGTTAAATTGACTTCTGAAATTGACAATCCTCCGTCTTCATGGACAGATAACAACCAGCCTTATTCATACATGTATGGGGCATATTCTGCCAGAGGAAATGTGTTAAATAAAGGTTCTGTTTTGCTTGAAGGTGCAACCGGCGGTCCGAGTTACGGGCTCTATGCGATAAAAACAGCCGACAATAAGGGTAGTGTATCCGTATCAGGCGCTTCAAATACTTTCGGCGTTTTCGGCTATCAGGAAGCCTTAAATACAAGCACTGTTACATCAACAAGTTCTTCAGGCTATGCTTATGGGATACGCTCTTACGGCAATATTGCAAATACAAATGGTTCCGTAACGGCGGCTGTTTCTTCAGGTGATGCGTATGGCCTTTATTCAGCCGGTTCGGTAACAAATACAAATTCGATGGTTAAAGCGACAGGTTCTTCAGCTCACGGTATCAGTGCCGATACGGGGGTTACAAGCACGGGTGGTACGATTACGGCCACGGGTTCTTCCGGCCAATCTTATGGTATCTCGACGACATCCGGAAATGTTACAAACTCCAGTACAATTAACGCATCAGGTTCAGGCAAAACATATGGCATCAGCGCCAATGCAATGGTTTCTAATACAAACGGCAATATTACGGCGACCAGTTCTTCAAATTCTGCCTATGGTATCCAAACAAATGGTGAAATTAACAACCAAAACGGACAAATTAAGTCAACGGCTTCAAACGGTAACGCTTATGGTATCTATACGGCAAGCGGCTCAACAAATAATACCGGCGGTTCTGTTTCGGCAAGCTCTTCTTTGAGAACAGGTGAAGCCTATGGTATTTACACAACAAAATCCGTTGATATGTCAAAAATAGGGACGGTCAGTGCCTCTGCGACGGGTGTTGAGGGTAAAGCAACGGCCGTTTATTTCGGTCAGGGCAATTTGGTCTTAAATGATACAAATACCCAAAATATTACGGCAACAAGCAATAACATTCGTTATTTGTTTGAAGGTGCCGCGGGTACAAGCATTTCAAACGCGGCTTCCATCAATGCCGGTTTGAAAGCAAGCGTTGTGACCAATACGGGTTCCGTCAGCGGTGCAAGATACGGCATCAATGCCATGAATACGGCAACAAACAGCGGTACTGTTAAAGCAACCGGTTCTTCAGCCCTCTTCAGCGGCAGTAAGACATACGGTATTTACGCCAACTCAACCGTTGATAATACGGCTGGAACGGTCGAAGCCATCGGTGTTTCTTCTTCATCCTATTCCGATATTGCAACTTACGGTATATATTCGCAAAACGGCTCGATTGACAGTACGCAAGGCAAAGTGACCGCTCGCGGACGCGGTGCAACAGCTTTGATGACGCAAAGCGAATCCATCACTAATGCAAAAGGTGAAGTGACGGCAATTTCATCTTATGGCGGAGCGCAAGGTATTTATACCACAAGCGGTATGGTCGATAACCAAGAAGGCACGGTAACGGCAACGACGACTTCAACAAGCGGATCTATGGCTTATGGTATCCGTACGACAAGCGGTGACATCAATAACAAGGATGCCATCATCAATGCTTCGGCTCAAAATTCTGCTGCTTACGGTATTTATACTCAAAGCGGTGCGGTTAATAACAGCGGGGCAACAATTACAAGTACGGCAGGCTCATCCTATTATTCGGCATATGGTATTTATACGCAGGGTAGTACTGTGGATAACACACAAGCTACCATTACCGCGCGAGGATATAATGCATACGGAATCAGTACAACAGAAGGAAATGTAGACAATGCAAAAGGCACAATTTCCGTAACAGGTTCAAGAACGGCTTACGGTATTTATACTCAAAGCGGTACAATCAACAATTTGAGAGGTGTGGTGAACTCGTCAACGACAATTACTTCAACCGGTGAAGCATATGGTATATATACAAATGATACCATTGATTTATCAAAACTCGGAACAGTGAGTGCCTCTTCAAATGAGGGAACAGCTGTTGCCGTGCGTTTCGGTACGGGTCAAATATCACTTAACAACTCAAACACGCAAGGCCTTAGCGCAACCGGTAACAATATCAGATATCTGTTTGAAGGTGCTGCCGGCACGACGATTAAAAATGCGGCAACTATTGAGGCCGGTCTGAAGGCAAGTTTTGTTGAAAACAGTGGTATGATTAATGGTGGCAGATATGGTATTTACGCTTTAAGCAGTGTATCGAATACCGGTACTGTCTATGCTTCTTCACCAAGTGAGGCATATGGTATCTACACAAACGGCGCGATTGATTTGTCAAAGATAGGTACTGTTTCTGCCTCAGCTCCAGAAAAAGCCGTCGGCATTCACTTCGGATCAGGAACGATAGAACTGAACGCTTCTAATGTACAAAACATAGCCGTAACGGGTGATGGTGAGCGTTATTTGTTTGAAGGTGACGAAGGTACAACAATTAGAAATTCGGCAACACTTTCTGCTGGCTTGAAAGCAAGTATTGTTGAAAATACGGGCAATATCAATGGCGGACAATATGGTATTTATGCTTTAAATTCTGCCTCAAATACGGCAACCTTAAACGGCAGCCTGTATGGTATTTATACCGAAGGTAACGCAACAAACTCGGGAACAATAACAAGCGGCAAATTTGGTATTTCATCTGTCGGTGCGGCAAAAAACAGCGGCACAATCACAACATCCGGTACATCTTATAACTCCTATGGTATTTATACGGAAAACGATGCCGATAATACCGGCGGTACGATCAGCGTGACAACAACATCGGCTCAGGCAATGGGTATTTATGCTGATGGCACAATTGATAATACGTCAGGTAAAGTGACGGCTACAACCTCTACCGGAACGGCGTACGGTCTTTATACACCGGGCGCTGTGGATTTAACAAAACTCGGAACGATTGTTTCTAAAGCGACGGCAACTTCGGCAGGTACGGCTGTCGGCATCCACTTCGGGGAGGGTACGCTTGAACTGAATTCCGCAAATGTTCAAAATATAACCGTTACGGGGACAAATATTCGTTATTTGTTTGAAGGTGACACGGGTACAACAATTAAAAATGCCGCAACGATTTCGGCCGGTTTGCGTGCCGGTACGATTGAAAACAGCGGCAGTGTCACCGGCGGCAGATATGGCCTTTACGCTACATCGTCCGTGACCAATACGGGTATGGTAACGGCAAATACGGCCGCGTCAGGGACTGTTCAGGGTATTTATTCCAACTCGACTGTTGACAATTCCTCGGGAACGGTTAATGCCACATCGACAAATTCAACCGGTGAAGCTTACGGTATATGGACAAACGGCCCGATTGATATAGCTTCTCTCGGTACAATTAATGTGAGTGCAACAATAACTGGTGGTAAGGCCATCGGCGTCCATTTCGGTGATGAAACATTAACCTTGACCAATGATGATTTGACAAGCTTAAACAAAATAACCTTAACGGGAAAAGAGCGTTATTTGTTTGAGGGGGGTACAAATACGTCAATCATCAATCAAACGAGCCTTTCATCAGGTCTTTCAACCGTTTCTGGTGCGATTGAAAACAAGGGCAACATTACGACAAAGAACACGGGCATTTCTGTTAGTGGTGAATCGTCTCAAGTGTTGAACTCGGGAAATATCATTGTAACACCTGCAAACTCGACACAATCATATTCTGTTTATGGTATCAATGCCAAGGATAAAGCATATATTTTAAACGATACAAACGCCTTGATAAAGGTCACAAATGCCTCATCATCGCAATCAAAAGCTTACGGCATTTACTTAAATAACAGCGAGCTTAACAATAAGGGAACGATACAAATCAATCTTGCATCGTCTTCTTATACCAGTGGAAGCTATGGTATTTATGCCACAAACGGTTCAACTGTCAGAAACAGCGGTACGATTACAAGAACCATTAATAATGCATCTGCGGTTTCATGCACGGGTGATGCGTGTTACGGAGGCAATAAAAATAATCCGCCGTATTTATATCTTGATGCTTCATCAAGTTATATTAACGCGGCAACGATGATGTCTTTGTCATCCATTAATTTCAACAAAGATTTTGGCGACGGCAGTGTCTTGCTGTCAACAGGCGGTTCATTTGATGCGCCTTCATTGTCGGGCAATCTCGGCATTGATAATGAAGTTATAGAAAACGGCTTTGATGAACAGTATGTTCTTAAAGACGCAATTATATCCGCCGATACTTCAGACTTGACATTATCGTCGAAATCGGCATTGTTTGATGCCTCGCTTGAAGGACAAGATATTGTTTTAAGCAAAAAAGCCTTTTCTGAGGTTATGGACAATCAATCCGTTGCACAATTTTTGGAAGAAAACTATAAAGCTTCCAATAATGAGCAGCTTTTCCACCTTTTGAAGGAAAAGCAAAGTACGGCGGCGTTAAATGACACTTTGGATGCATTGACGGGTAAAGATGTGTTCAGCCGCTTTACATTTGAAGACTTGACCATGATGCGTGATTTGAACAACGATATCAACAACAAACTCTTTGCAAACAAGCAGGAATATCTTGAGTTTGCCGGCAGTGTCAATCCGTTTAATTTTGATGGCAATATCGGGTCAAATTCACGCTATGCATTGTACAACACGCTTAAAAACAATCACTCGTTCGGTTTGAGCATTGCCTTCAGCGATGTCAGAAGCAACGATGGTCATTCAAATGACAATTATCGTTATGATCAAACATTTTATATGGGTGCGCCGATAGGGTATAATTATAAAGGCTTTAAGATGATTACAACCCCAAGCTTCGGTTATGCTTACGGTACATACAATCGTGACGGTTATGCGTCACAAAGCTATGACGGCAAAATTGAAAAACGTATTGTCGGCTTAACAAACGAGATTCGTTATCCCTTTGAGGTCTTAGGCTTTAATCTTGCGCCGACGGCAGAGTTTAATGCATTCGGATACCACATTAAGGGCAAAGAAGATGAAAAGCAATACAGCTTGAACATACCTTCGCAAAATAATTATTCGATTGAAAGCGGCTTTGGCTTTAATGTGACAAAGAGCAAAGAAATAGCCTTAAATCAAAAGCTGAGCTTTAATGCAGGTGTTATGGTTTATCACGAGTTTGCAAATCCGTATGATTTGGATTTGACAATGAACGGGATGAACGGTTCGTTTAAGATAACGGATGATCGCCGAAAAGACAATCGCATTGTTTTGCGTTCGGGTGCTGATTATAAGTTTAATGAAAAAATCAGCATCGGCGCCTTGTTTAACGTATATATGGACGGCAGAACAAATACGAAAGCCAACTTAGATTTCAGATATAACCTTCATTAAGGGTGTATCTTAAAAATCTCATAAAAAACAAAGTCGGTAAAAATTACCGGCTTTGTGTGTTTTTTTTCGGTCAGCGGGTCTTTGGCTGTGCCTTAAGCGGCGGGCGCCAATCTTTAAGCGGCGGATGCCAATCGTCGACTTGTTTTTCATTTCTGTTTTTAAGCAACTTTACCCTTCGACTTAAAGCTTCAAAGCGTTGCTTTTGAGCTTTCGTCACAAGTTCAAAGCGTCCGAAAATCGGCTCATCAAACCAATAGCCCGCTTTTTTATTTAAAATTTCAGGATTTGTATTGATGTTGATTTTTTGTTTTACTTCAGGCAAATCATAGCGCATGGTTATCAACTTGACACCATGCTGAACAGAAGGTTTAATCTCTTTGTTGACATAAGCCCCCATTTTTTGCCAGCGTGAAACAAGCGCCTCTTCGCAAAGCCAGCTTGCCTTGCGATAACCCATCACGGCACAATATTTTGCGGCCGTATCCATCAAAAGGCTTGCCACATTTGTTTTGCGAAACTTTTGAATAACGCAGGCGCGTTCAAATTTAACAAAATCACCGAAGCCGCGTATACGCATCGTGCCGACAGGCTCGCCGTCAACACGTGCAAGCAGATGAACTGCGCCCAACTCATTGCCGTCAAATTCAGCATCATAAGGCACACCCTCTTCTTTAACGAAAATCTGTTCGCGCAGAGCCTTGACTTCATCAAGCTCTTCAAGCGAAGCTGCTTTTATGTCCACAAAATCTGTCATAATGCGTGATTATAACTTGACAGAATTTGTTTTTACATATACTAAATATATATCTTGCTATATATTTTAAGGATATATAAATGTCGGTTAAAACACACCTCTCTTTTTTGAAAGATATGCTTTACATTGCTGAAATTTCAGCCTGTGGTACCATCAGTCGCGCGGCTGAAAAAAACGGTATCAAAGCCTCTAATCTGAGCAAACTCATCAAAGATGCGGAAAAAGAATTTTCCTGTCATTTGTTTTTGCGTACAAACAAAGGCTTAATCCCGACCAAAACGGCACTTGAGATATCTCAAAGGGCTGATGAAATTTGCAAATTGATTGAAAAAAGCGAGGATTCTTTTTTGCAAAACGGCAACAATAAGCCCGTTTTGTTTTATATCTCTGAAGGGCTTGAAATCGTTGATTTAAATAAGGTGTGCCAAAATGCCGTTTTGACCGAAAATATCAAACAGGCCGATATCATCATAACGACGCAAAAACCCGATATTTCGGATAAAATGCTTTGCGTACATATCAAAATCGGGCAAAATATCATGCAAAACATATGGATTTGCGGTCACCAAACGCCTCAAACGGCGCCTGTCATCACACGGCTTGTTTTAATGTTTCAGCATTGATAATTTTACTTAAATCTTTGATTTTTTGATTTTGTTCGTACGATTGCTTCACCACAAGAAAAAACTTTGTTTTAAAATCAGGAACAATGTTTTTAATTTCAACAAGCCCTTTTTCCTGACGCCCGACAATAACGGGCATTAAAGCAATTCCACCGCCGGCTTTGACAAGATTAAGCAAAACACCCGAGCCGTTGTTGATGGTTGTGCTGTAACGTGCTTTTTTGATGATGTTCTGCCACTTTTGCCACGTCGCGGCATATACAAGATTGGCACAAATTTTGTGGTTTTCATACATATCGCGAATATTTTCGGGACAGCCGTATTTTTTGAGATAATCCTGCGAGGCAAAAAGCGAAAAATGCATATCGCGTTCGGCAATCAGTTTGAGCGATTTAATCTTCGGCTTATGAAATAAAAGCGCCATATCAAATTCATGGAGTTCGGGCATATCAATCGAACAATTGATGTCAAGGTTGACTTTAGGGTATTTTTGATAAAATTCTTCAAAACAGCGCGCAAGATAAATTGACGCTAATCCGTCGCTTATCCAAAGTTTGATTGAACCGCAATCGCTGTTTTTAAGTGAGGGCATATTTTCAGAGGCAATAAGCAAATTTCTAAGCTCGGCAGCGATTTGATAATATGGCTTTCCCGCGTCTGTCAGGCCGACACCTTTGGCATAACGATCAAGCAATTTTTTTTGTACGGTTTTTTCAAATTCTAAGATTATGTTTGACAAGTTTGGCTGCTTGATACTGTTAGCTTTAGCGGCATCGGTTAATGAACCCCAACGCACCACCTCTTCAAACCACAAAAGCTGTTTTGCGCGCAATATAAGCTGATGAATACTGTTTGCCATTTAATTTTTACCCTTTTTAATATAAGCATTATATGAAATTAGTTTCTTGCTTTTTTTATATACTAACATATAAAATGTTATTTGCAAGCTAAAAAATAAAAGGGTTATATAATGAATAACAATAAAGAATTGCAACAAAAAAAATTGTATCAAATTAATATGTGTTTTTATCAATTGATTTTAAGTCTGAGGGAGCAGGACTTTAATTTTTGTGCCGAAATTGTAGAGGGAGCATATGGTGTTTATGCTGCAGAACTTGAAAAACGTCTTTCTTAAATCTATTGAAAATACTTAAAAACAAGTATTAGTTCATCTAAAACAAAATCAAGCGTTTTGTCACTGACTGTGCGCAATTTTTCAATGATAAACTGTTCGCGCTCCAGCCTTGAGCGGCTTTTATGCGGTTCTAATTTAAGCGAAAGTAAATCATCAAGAGAAACGTTAAACACTTTGGCAATTTTAATAAGCATGACCAAATCGGGCACCACGAGCCCGCGTTCTAAGTTAGAAATTGTGCGCCAGCTGACGTTACATTCATCGGCCAAATTTTCTTGAGTCAAACCGGCGCTCTCGCGGAGCGCTTTGACTTTAACGGCCAGTGATTTTTGAATCTTCTCCTTCATATTTTTATCCTAACCTGAAAAGAATTGTTAGTACACTCAATGGATTTCATAAAAAAAATATATCTAACAATAAAATGTTTGAAGGGAAGAACGCAAAATTTTTATAAGTCCCTGTCAGCGCCATCACTATCATCATCTACACAAGGGAAAAAAGTAGAGTATTTGCATGAATCATTTATGAGCTTAAAAATATTGGCGGCAATTTTCGGGCAAAATTTTTTACATCGTTGATAATTGCGGGCGAGCTCGATGATTTCGTTTGAGGACATCGGATCTGTGTCTAAATCCGTGCTTTGAAGTGGTTCTCCCGTGTTGAGTGCTGCGGGGCTCAAATCAATAATTTCTTCGTTCATATCCTGAAAAAAGAAATCCATTGATACGTTCAACACACGACTGATGTCCCAAAGACGACTTGCCCCGACACGATTGAAACCTTTTTCGTATTTTTGAACTTGCTGAAAAGTCAGACCGAGTTTTTTAGCTAAATTTTGTTGTGACAGCCTTAAAAGTTGGCGCCTTAATTTAATACGCTCGCCGACATGGACATCAATCGGATTTGGTGTATCATGGTCTATGCGGCCGCGAAGATGCTCTGTTTTTATCATTATTTTTTCCTTTTTGGTATATAAAATCGTTAAAACAAAAAACCGTTTTGAAAAACCAAAACGGAGGAGCTATACAAACTGCAGAAGACAGCTGAACTTATTCGTGCATAAATGCCTTATATCGTCCACTCCCCCTTCAGGGGATTTTCTTCTGCGGTGTTGTATAACACCATCACCCGTTTCGAGTGATAGTTAAATTTTTAACATAAAAAAATAAAAAGTCAAATATTTTGAGTTCATGTTTGTATCCTTTCTTTTTTACAAAACAAAAGCCGTT
>CADAAN010000028.1 GCA_902785935.1 uncultured Pseudomonadota bacterium | reverse complement strand
AAAAAAAAAAGAAAGTATGTGGAGAATTAGGCCACCACCGTGGCACTTGCGCCCGTCAACTCAGTAAAACGGAACAAGCGCAATGAACATATCCTGAGAATTTTTACCCCTGTCATAACCGATGGGGGCTTTTTTTTGATTAAAATTCCGCACTTATAAACGATAGAAAAAAAATACAGCCAGAAAAGTTGTTCTTTTTATATATAAGGGTATTGATATCAGATGATATTTATTATAGCATTTCAGACGTTGATCACCAAATTGAAATATAAAATCCTTTGGCTGATATTTGGTAAAACAACCTTATCGTTGTACTTGATTTTTTTATAAAAGGACCACACATGAAAAAACTTTTAATTTGCGTCGGGCTTGTGTTAATGCTTTCTGCATGTGGCAGTGACCATGTTATGCGTTTTAACCTTGATCATCAACAAAATAATGTCAAGACTGAACCCTCATATGAGGGGAGAAGCCATTTCTTTTTATGGGGTATGTTTCAAAAGACAAATTATAATCTTGAAAACGTATGCCCTATAAGAGGTATCAATGCAATTGAAGCGCACTGGACATTTTATGATTCATTGATGGGCGGTTTGACGATGGGCATTTATGCGCCGGAAAGTTATTCAGTCTATTGCAATTAATCTTAAAATCTTTATCAAAAAGGCATAGCAATGCGTGTTGTTATGCTCTTTTTTTAGTTTTGTTGCAATTCTTTGTGTTTGCGCTTTAATGTCCTTAAATCTGAGCGAAATTCAACGGTAAGTACAACCAGCCAAAACAAAAAAATAAGCGTGACAATATCATCACACATCGGACTCCCGAAAATATCAACAAGCGCAAACATATACCCCTGTTCCGTTGTTACAAAAAGCATTGTTGTCTCCCACGCAAACATCGAAAAGCGCTTATTGATAATCGGTATCAACTTGTCGTTTTCATCATAGACAATATTGTGAATGAGCTTAGTCTTGTATGCAAAATATTTGATGACAAATGCAAAGACACATATAAATATCTGAAAAAGAATATTTGCCCATATCCATTTTTTTTCGCAAATATCGTTAGGCTGACCCGAAAAATCATAATCATATTGAATCATGTCCGGAATGATGTTCCAATATATGCAGTACATCCCAACTTCGATGATAAGTACCGAAAATGTTATGATGATGGATAAGATGGTTCTAAATTGAATGCCTTTTAAGGTATTTCCTGATATAAAAAGCTTTATAAATTGAATAAATGATGACATATATCCTCCTATTTGATTAAATAAAAAGGCATATTATTTCAGAAAAAACAACAGTTTTTTTGATTTTTCAAACAAATATCATCTCGACTTTGTTTCTTTCCAGATATCGGCAAGTTCTACAAAACGGACATTCACGGATTTTTTTATAAAGTCATCAATTTTATTTTGTTTTTCGACTTTATCTAAAGCTTTTTTCATTTGAATATATGCAGGATTTTCTTCTTCTTTGCCGTTATAGACATATCCTATTGAAGAATAACGTGCAGACAATATATAAATATCATCCCTGTCATATTTGGCACCGACTTCACCAAAATCTTGAAGTTTTAGTTTTTCAAAAGGCTTCATAGAATCACCCAAACGCATAAAAATTTCAGCGCATTTTAAATAATCTTCATGTTTTTCTTTTGGACAAGTGACAATCATTTTATTAAATATGTGTTTTTTATGTTCATCTGTTTGAGCATTTTCGAGATCTTTATTATAGAAAATCAATAAATTTCGAGCATGTTTGTATGCTTTGTTAAACGTTTTTATATCAAGATTATTTTCGTTTATATCTGAAACGACATCTGACCAATAGCGATATTTTTGAGCAAGACGAATGTTAGAAGAATAAAGAAATTCTTCGCGCTCCATGCTAAAAGGGTATTTTTGTTCTGTTTCAGCAAGAAAAGTTTCCAGCCTTTGAGCAGACTGAATAAAAACAGTGCCTGATTGGGCTAAATTAAAAACATCATTTCCTAAAACTTTACATTTTGCCTTGTCTGCCTCAGATAAAAAAGAAAAATCTAAAGTCATTATACATGCCCTCCGTTAAAAGAATAGCCTATTCTAACATATTCAGACAGAAAAAATCAATAAAAAATTGATTATCCATAATGAGGTTTTAAATGTATAAATTTGATGCGGTAAAAATAATGCTATATCAATCTGTTAAGCAATTTTGAGTTGGTCAATTTAAACCACCGTTTAAAGTCAACAACTTTTTTTAATTTTTTAAAATTTTTTTCATCGCAAAATCAATAACTTAAAAATTTCAAAAATTTTTTAACACTGGTGGAATTAAACGGTGGTTTTGTTACAATTAGACAAAATGGTACAAAATTTTTTAGAAAGGACATGACGATGGAAATGAAATTGCCTCAGGTTGAAAGAATCGTTACAGAAACGATTGACGGCAAGCAAGTTCAAAAGCAAATCTATGCCGATGGTTCATATGGTGTGCGTAATGGAGATTCGGTTGAAAGATATTTTCCGGATGGAAAGAAGCAGACTTATATAGAATCTGCTGATTCGTTTAGATTAAGCGAAGAAGTTTTGCCCGACGGCACAAAGCGTTGGTGGTATGGCGACGGGCAGATGAAAAATGAAATACTTCCCGACGGCACAGAGCGTGAGTGGCATGACAACGGACAGATGGAACATGAAGAACTTCCAGACGGCACATATCGTGAGTGGTATAGAAACGGGCAGATGGAACATGAAAAACTTCCAGACGGCACATATCGTGAGTGGTATAGAAACGGGCAGATGGAACATGAAAAACTTCCGGACGGCACAGAGCGTATCTGGCATTACAACGGACGGATGGAACATGAAAAACTTCCCGACGGCACAAAGCGTTGGTGGTATGGCGACGGGCAGATGAAAAATGAAATACTTCCCGATGGCACATATCGTGGGTGGTATGACAACGGGCAGATGTGGAAAGAAAAACTTCCGGGCGGCACATATCGTGAGTGGTATGGCGACGGGCAGATGAAATATGAAGTGCTTCCCGACGGCACATATCGTGAGTGGCATGGCAACGGGCAGATGAAAAGTGAAAGACTTCGAGACGGCACGGAAACCCGCTATAACGACCAAGGTAAAGTAACTTATCATGCAACAAACCGGGTTGAAGATACAGTCCTTTATCTCGCCAAGAAGCATGTTGCCGAAAGACGTCTTGAAAAAGAGGACAAACTCTCAAAAGGCAAAGATAAACGTGTTATTTTGCCAAAGATGAACAAACTTTCAAAAGCAATAGAGATGAAAAAAGCCGTCCGAAAAGTCAAAGAAGACCTTGAGCGCTAAAAAACGGCGCGGGCAATAGCTTTGCCGCTGTTTGCAAATCAAAAACCTTTACCGCCCCATCTCAAAAATCGGGGCGGATTTTTAGCCTTTCGCTTGTGGTCAAACCAGCTTTTCGCCGGTTCGAGCCCCATGCTATCGCATTCAAGACACAAAAAAAACCGCCATAAAGGCGGTCTTTGTGTCTTGGCCCTTTTGACTGGACTCGAACCTCTCTTGCATTGCTTTTCATAAAGCAATGCTTCGGTCACTCGGTTCGTATTTTTTTGTTGTGGTCGCTTACTCGCTCCCTGACAAAAAAACGAACTTTCGCCGTTTGCGGTAAAAAATACCATTAAAGGTATTTTTTATCCTCACGCCTCTTCGAGGTCTCGAGGTCGCCGGTTCGAGCGATCATTCATTTCAAACCAAAACAAAAAGCCTATCACAAGGATAGGCTTTTAATTTTGGTCGGATTGACTGGACTCGAACCAGCGACCTCTTCGACCCGAACGAAGCGTTCTACCAGGCTGAACTACAATCCGTTTTGTTCTTTGTTTTGCACACATACACCATATTTTTTAATAGTGCAAGAGTTTTTTTATCTTTTTTTCAATTTTTTTGCGTATCTGAAAAACAAAATACGCTAAAAGACCTTTATTGTCGAATTTTAAGCCGTTTGCTCAATCATTAACAAAAAAGTGCAAAATTTTTATTTTTTTCATTGACTTTAAAAAATAATCACGTTAAAAGGCTATGTATTGATGGCGGACGTAGCTCAGTTGGTAGAGCCCCGGTTTGTGGTACCGGTTGTCGTCAGTTCGAGCCTGATCGTCCGCCCCAGTTGACTTGTCACATTGTGGCAAGTTTTTTTATGTTAAAAAAGAACAAAAAAATGATGATTTTTTATCAATTTTAACTCTTTATTTGATTTTTGCCTCTATTTTGATAAAAAAATAAATACTTTTCGGATAAAAAAATGAAAAAATGGCTTTTGTACACATTCTTTGCACTCTGTCTTTGCAAAGCGGATATGGCTTTTTGCGCAACATCAAGCATCATGATTGATGCCTCAAGCGGCGATGTTCTATACCAAAAAAATGCCGATGAAAAAAGATATCCGGCCAGTTTAACAAAGCTTATGACACTTTATATCACCTTTAATGCCCTTGAAAACGGCAATTTAAAATTAACCGATGAGCTTAAAGTATCACATATTGCGGCTGGTCGCTCACCTTCAAAGCTCGGGTTAAACGCCGGTGATACGGTTGATGTTAAAACGTGTATTTTAGCTTCAATCATCAAATCTGCCAACGATTGTGCCACGGTTTTGGGCGAGGCTTTATCCGGCGGAAATGAGCGTGAATTTGCCAAGATGATGACCAAAACAGCACAAAAACTCGGTATGAAAAATACTACTTTCAAAAATGCTTCAGGTCTCAATCACAGCGAACAAAAAACGACAGCACGCGACATGGCTGTTTTAGGGCTTGCGATTTATCACCATTTTCCGAAATATTATCCGCTTTTTTCGATGACGGAATTCGAGTACAATGGTCAAATAATCACCGGTCACAACAATTTGCTCAAAACTTATGACGGTGCAGATGGCATGAAAACAGGTTATACGATGGCGGCAGGCTTTAATATCGTCACATCTGCAAAACGCGGTGACCATCGCGTCATCGTCGTTACCATGGGTCATAAAAAAGTTGAAGATCGCGATGAAACAACGGCCATGATGATGGATAAATTTTTTGACCATGCGGGCAACAACCAAAAAATTGACATTGAAAAACTTCGCGTCGCGATTGAAACCCCGAAAGGCGGACAAAAGAAAACGACGGATTATGCCTATCATATCAAAACCACATCAAAACCTAAAAACGATTATGCCATCAAAATCGGTGCGTTTTCAAATTATGATAAAGCCCTCAATCACGCAAAAAAAGTGCAAAATCAGTTTGCCTCTAAGCTTTCGGCACAAAATATCCGTATTGATAAACTTAAAACAGGCGGAAAAACGCTTTATCGTGCGCAAATTACGGGCATACAACAAGCTGACGCCTCTAAATTATGCACAGCCTTAAAAAATAAGGGACAAGATTGTATTGCAGTCAAATTCCAGTCAGAGACCATGTTTGCCGAAGGCTCTAACTGATGCGTTCAATCTTTGTATATTCACCCTACGACAAGCATTTGCAAGCCCTCTTGACTGCGCATTTTGCCATTGCACTTTCATCAAAATTCAAAACAGCTGTTGTAGATTGTCATTTAAAAAACGAAATACTTGAAATGTTTTTGGCTAAACGCCATCATCTTAATATGTCAAAAAATATCGGTCTTATTGTACCGGCTTATTTCAAGTATCAAAAAGATACATTAAAAAACTTAAGCGGTGAATATGAATTTGTCATATCAGATATTGAAAACCTTAAAAATACACACGAATGTGATATTCTTCTTATTGCCCTTGCAGAAGAAAATTTGCCTGAGATAAGTGCGAAAAGCAGTCCTTTATCTGATGCTGTTTGGCAAGCCAAAAAAAGATGTGCTGCAACCGGCAAAAATGCATTTTTATCTGTTGTATTGCCTTTTGGTGATAAAAAAATTGATGAGCCGCTCAAAGATGCATCAATGATGGGACATCTTGTCGCCCCCTTTTTGAGTGAGTATAAGATATTTGAACAGGGCTTTAATCAAGGCATCACTTGCTTGGATAAAGATTTGCCGGATTTAAAAAAAGATTTCGGCGCTCAAGACTTTTTTGCTCGCCGAAATATCAAAAAAATAATTGAATTTATCTTGGCTCGATAGTTTTTTACATTTTCACAACCATCGGCGGCAAGATGGCATCATGTTTAAGCCGTTCTATGGCTTTAATTTCTTCAAAGCCGGATAAAACCTTCATCATCGGCAAATTGCCACCGCTTTCAACAAACTTTGTCAGCTTTTCTTGGAATGTTTCACGCCGCGGATAGTAATTCAAATTAAATTTTTGGCCTTCATCAATACCTGCCAAAGTTTTTGCCTTGCCGATTGCACTTGTCAGGCCGCCGATTTCATCAACAAGATTCAATTTTTGAGCCTCACGCCCGATAAAAACACGGCCGCGCGCAATTTCATCCATTTTTTTCATATCAATGCCGCGCGCCTCAGACACCTTTGTCGTAAAATCCTGATAAACCATATCAAGCGATTTTTCAAATACCTGACGCTCCGGTTCGGAAAATTGATGATTTGTACTTAAAATACCGGCATTTTGACCGAATTTAATTTCACCGAAATTAATATCAAGCTTGTCCATCAATCCTTTAAGCACAAATTTGCCGCCCAAAACACCGATAGAACCTGTAATCGTCGCAGCATCTGCAAAAATATAATCACCCGCAAGCGATATAAAATATCCGCCGGATGCCGCATATGTACTCATTGAAACAACAATAGGGATATTTTTGCTGTTTTTCAAATCAATCAGCGCCGCCCTGATTTCATCAGAGGCCGCATAACTGCCGCCCGGACTGTTGATACGCAAGACAAGCGCTTTTAAGTTTTTGATATTTTTCAACTCTTCAATCTGGTTCAAAACTGTTTGAGAGCCTATAACCGCATCATTTAAGGGGTTGTTTGAACTTTCACCGCTTTCAATCATGCCCTCTAACACCAAAAATGCAATTTGAGGCAGATTTTGATCCGTACCGTCTGAAATATGAGCCATATAATCGCTCACATCATAAAATTCAGCATCTGTTTCTTTTTGAACAGCTTGCTTCATCTGATAAAGATAACCGATTCTATCAATCAATCCTTTTTCGAGAGCCATACTTGCAAAAACAGGCGCATCATCAATCATTTTTTTAATTTCATCAGGAGATTGAGCGCGATTTTTTGCCATCATTTCAACAAGCTCGTCAAAAAGACCGCCGCCGAGTTTTTCAAGCTCTTCTTTGTATGTCGGCGTAAAATCGGCATTCAAAAGCGAAGAAACAGCCGTTTTATACTCATATCTTGTGTAAAATTCAGGTGTCACACCGATTTTATCAAATATTTTTTTGAAAAACGGCACTTCAATATCAACACCAGTCATACCGATATCGGTATTGGGTTGCATCCAAATTTCATCAAAGAGAGTGGCTAGAGCGTATTCTTTCGAACCTTGGCCGAAATCGCCCAGCCCGTTTGAAAAAAGGTACGTCTTTTTGCCTTGAGCTTTAAAATAGGCCAAAGCTTGAGCCAAATCCTCAATTTGAGCAAAACTGAGTGATGTCTGGTTAAGCGTGGCGCTCAAGGCTTTAACGCGATTATCACCGGCGGCCGCACTGATGGCACGCGTCAAGTCAAACACACTGTAAACGGACTGATTCGTAAATTCGGCAAACAAATCGTCTTGGCGCACCTCGGCATAAGCACTGTTCAAATCAAGTGTCAAAATCGCACTTGACGGCACGGCGGAAAGTTTTGACTTCGGGCTCATTAAACTCAAGACACCGAGCAAAATTAAGATAAATATCACCCCAAATCCGGCAAAAGAAAAAATCACCGTCTTGCCGATAAGTTTAAGGACTTTGCGTTTTTTTTCGTTCATTTTTTTATCCGATAAAATTGAAGATACAATGTTTTTCAATAAGGATAAAAATATTCTTTCAAAATGCAAGTTTTTTCAAAAAGTTATTGACATTTGCCTTGAGGTATGCCATGATTGAACTCGGATAGAAAAGGTGACTTTTTTATCAAGTACCCTGATAGGGTGCGGGGCTTTGAACGGCTCTTTGTGAAGTGCAGTGCGGATAACACTGCTCGCAGTGCTATTTTTATTTTAAAATGGCAATTATCCCCGAAATTTGATCGGGGGGCTTGTGGCGGATGTACAGGAAAATTATTCTAAAGGTCACAAGAGTCATTTCACTTCACATGATTGTTCAACTCCCCGTCGCTCTTAAAGGTGCGACTTTTTTAATGGTGCAAAAAAGAAAAACAGGAGAAAAAATATGAGAAAATTTGTTTTGATTTTAGGGTTGATAACAGCATTAAATGCCAATGCGGCATGTGATGAAGAGGGATATTTTGATTGTGGAACGACGGGTGAGGTCAGATGGTATTTATCAAGCGATAAAACAACTTTGACTTTTTCAGGTCATGGAAAAACAGCCGATGATTATTATGAAGAGGCTAACCCGTATTATGATGGTGTAACAGATTTTGCTAATAAAAGAACCAGTGCACCTTGGGGGCAGTATAACAATACTGTGACAAATATAGAAGTCAAACCCGGTGTCACTTCTGTCAGTTGGGTTGCTTTGGGATTTGTACATGTGACGGATGTCAGTTTGCCTGATACCCTTAAAACTATTGGTGAAGGTGCTTTTAATAGAACATATAGTCTTTTAAATATCAATTTTCCACAATCTTTAACAACCATAGGAGAGGGTTCATTTTGGCGAACAGGTGTTTCAAATATTATTATCCCGGATTCTGTCACAAGTGTAGAAGGTGCATCTTTTAGAGCGCCTGCGATTGAAACATTATTTGTGCCCGATTCGGTTGTTTCTATCGGGAAAGGTGCTTTTGGGGATTTAACCGCGACAGTCTATTGTCCATCAGCGGAATTATGTGCAGAGAAAGGCTCTGATAATATTCAAGTCTACAGCAAAGATGAAAACGGAGTTTATGAAGTGGGTGATATGTATTTTTCATCGCCTGAAAACATGCTATCAAATACGACATGCAACAATACGGACGGCACGTGTGCCGCGGAAGCTGCGGCTTATAAAGCGCAAAAAGCTCAATCAATGGCGGGCGGAACTTTATGCGCAACCCCTGAAGATTGTCTTAAATTAATGGATATGGCATCTATCGGTACAAATTGTACGACGATTGCCTCTTGCCATGCATATCTTAACAGGCAAGAAACAAATCCGGACGGCAGTCTGTCAATTTATAAAGACGGACAATTTGTCGGCTATAAAAACAAGCGTATCTATACCATCGATGAGGCAAATGCCGTCGCAGGTACAACAAACCACGTCAAGATAAGGTATCGCTAAATCTTATCGTTCAATTTCGGCACAAAGCGGATAGTTGACCGCGTTGATTGAAATATACGTATCACGTCCGTCTTGCGACAAGGATATTTTTGAATCCGTACTGTCGTAACGACGGCCGCTTTCTGATTTGACCTTATTGAGCACACTTGTTTGTCCGTCAATTTTGACAATAACCGAATCGTCGTCCAAAAATTCTGCCGTCACAATTTTATCGCCGCACTTATAATCTGTTATTTCTTCGACATCGACCGTATGGGCACAGGCGCTCAACATCAAGAGAGCCGTCAAAGCAATATATTTCATCTTAAAACCTCCTTTTTCAATTTTAAGATAAATCTAATACTTTTAGTCCGTTTATCAAGAGTGAAAAATAAAAAAAATCAGCCTTCTTCTTTGACAATCAAACACGTCAACCCAAGCAAAGCAACAATCACCGTCGGTGACCATGTCGCAAGCCAAATCGGAATATATCCGTTCAGCCCGAAAGCATAAATCAATTGAGACGAAAAATAAACAATAAAACCTGTTGTAACCCCGATAACAATCATCATCATCACCCCACCCTGTCTGACGCTCGGGGTTAATGAAAACAGCGATGCAATCAATGCCATGGCCATCAACAAAAATGGCATTGCCCATAAGGATAAATACCGCATTTGATGCCTTGAGGCCGAAAATCCGGCCGTTTCATAAAATCGAATCGTATCCGGTAAATCCCAAAATGAAATAGCGTCGGGATCAACAAAATTTTCTTTAATACGCTGTAAAGTGATTGTCGTATCATATTCATATGTTGGCAAATTTTCTGTTATTTTACCGCTTTCAAAAATCTGAACACCTCTGAGCTTAAAATGCTTATTTTTCAAGCTACCGACCAAGCCTTCAATGCGCTTAATGATTTGTGCATTTTGATCCATTTCAATGATGGAAATATCCTGCATAGAAAGCGTTTCATCTTTTTCCTGCCTCAAAGATTTAGCCTGCACAACCAAAACTTTATCTTTATCCAAAGCCTCTCTTATCCAAAGACCTTTGCTTGAAAAAAGCATTGCACTCGGATCACGTGTGATAAAGCGATATTTCAATGTCGCATGCATCTCATACATTTTAGATGATATCGGATTTATCAGCGTCATATTGATAATACCAAGCAAAAACACTGTCAGCAAAACGGGCTTTAAAACACCCCATGCCGATACGCCTGAAGCGCGTATAATCACGTATTCGTTATTTTTACTCAGTCGCCAAAAGGTCATCATAGCCGCAACCATCACGAGAAAAGGCAAAACTTTATCAAGTGTTTCTGGCAGTTTTGTTAAGGCATATTTGACGACATAACTCATTCCCGTATCATCACGCCCCGAGATACGACGCAAAGCCTCAATTGAATCAAACATCATGATAATCCCCATAATGGTCACAAGTACCATCAAAAAGGTAATGATGATTTGTTTGGATATGTATCGACCGAGAATAGAGTTATATTTCATCAAAAAACTTTCCGTTATCTTTCAAGTGCTATTTAAAATAACTCATTGAAAGATAACGCTCAATAGAATCAGGAAAGATAACCACAATATTTTTGCCTTTCATGTCCTCTCTTTTGGCAACTTCAATCGCTGCATTCAAGGCTGCCCCCGCTGAAATACCGATACTTAAACCCTGAAGTTGTGCGCACATTTTTGCCGACTTGAAAGCGTCTTCATCTTCAACCATGATAATTTCGTCAACAAGTTTTCTATCATAAAACGGCGGCACGAAATTGGCCCCGATTCCCGGAATTTTATGCGAACCTGACACACCCTCGGAAAGCATCGGGCTTGATTTCGGCTCAACCGCAACAACCTTTAAATCAGGATTACAGCTTTTAAGTGCCGACGACGTACCCGTTAAAGTACCCGATGTGCCCACCCCTGCAACCAAAACATCAATTTCGCCTTTCAAATCATTCATCAGTTCCATCGCCGTCGTTAATGTATGCGCTTCAACATTGGCCTTGTTTTCAAACTGATTTAATATTATGACGTTTTTGTTTTTTTGAGCAAGCATTTTAGCCTTGTTGACGGCCCCTTGCATACCCTCTTCTTTCGGGGTCAAAATCACTTCTGCCCCATAATGGCGGATAAGCAAAATACGCTCTCTTGTCATATTTTCGGGCATCACAATCACAAGCTTATAGCCTTTTGAGGCACACATCGCCGCAAGTCCGATACCGGTATTGCCTGAGGTTGCTTCTACAAAAACCGTATCTTTTGTGATTTTCATAAAGCCCGTTGTTTCAAGCATATGCTTGGCAATACGGTCTTTGACGGAAAAAGCCGGATTAAAACATTCGCACTTACCGAAAAGATGAGATTTTAACTTAAACTTGTTTTCAATACGTTTAAGCCTTAAAAGAGGCGTCTGACCGACAAGTTCTTCCACACTGTTGTAAAGCATCGAAAATTATCCTTCATCTGCTTCTTTAATCAAAGCATTGACAAAGTCCGGCAAGCCTTCCTGACGCACGCGTTTCATCCGCTCGCACGAAATAATGCGACGAACTTTTCTGATTGTTTCTTCAACATCGACATTGACAATCACATAATCAAATTCATTGTAATGCTGAATTTTTTCAACAATCAAATCCATACGCTTTTCAATAATGGCCGCGCTGTCCGTACCGCGATTGATTAAACGGCGCTTCACTTCCGCAACCGAAGGTGGCAAAAGATATATCGACACAACTTTATCGGGTGCTTTTTGTTTCATTTGTCGCATACCGACCCAATCAAGGTCAAACACAACATCCTGACCGACATCAATAAATCCATCAACCTCTGATTTTAAGGTGCCGTAGCGTGAACCATACTGCGAATCGACACATTCATAAAAAGCATCTTCGGCGCGCAGTTTGTCATACTCTTCGTTCGTGATGTAATAATAATCGACCCCGTTTTGTTCACCCTCGCGTTTTGCGCGTGTTGTAACCGAAACAGAAAATTTTAAGTTTGGATCCTGTTTTAATATCTCTTTAATAACGGTTGTTTTGCCGGTACCTGAAGGTGCTTCAATAACAAACATTGCGCCTTTTCTGGTTCTTTTTAATTTATCAATGATGTTTTTTGCCATTTGAATTACTCCACATTTTGAATTTGTTCTCTGAATTGTTCAATCAAAGCTTTCAGCTCCATGCCGATTTTTGTCTGTTCCAAATCCATCGATTTTGAACAAAGCGTATTGGCTTCGCGATTGAGTTCCTGACACAAAAAGTCAAGTTTTCGACCGACGGCTCCGCCCGCCGACAAAATCTCACGCGCAGTTAAAACGTGCGCTTTTAATCTGTCAAGCTCTTCTTGCACGTCCGCACGCATGATATAAAACAAAATTTCTTGTTCCATGCGCTCGGGCGTAATGTCCGCAGAATTTGCAAAGGCATTGATTTGTTCTGAAATTTTAGCCTTAATGCTTTCATAAGCATGCATACTGATTTTTTCGACACAGATGCGTTTTTCATCCATTGCATCCAAAATTTTAATCAGTGCAGCCAAAATTTTTTCACCTTCTTTACGGCGCGATAATTGCAGTTTTTCAAGCGTTTTATCAAGAGCGGTCAAGATATCCTCACGCAATATTGCGGCCGTATTTTGATCAAAAATATTATCTTCTTTGATAACAACCCCGTCAATCATAAGCAATGCGGCCGGCGATGGTTTTTCAAAAACATCCGGATTTGAAAGATAGATATCCGTTGTTTGTTTTTTTAACATTTCAAGCAAAGCGGTATCGATTTTGACATCAGAGGCATGACTTGACCTGTCAAATTCCAAAAGCAAATTAAACGTACCGCGGGTAAAATATTGAGCGATATGGTTTTTTATCTCAAATTCGATATCTTCAAGACCTTGAGGCAGGCGCATTTTGACATCCAGCCCCTTGGCATTAACGCTTTTTATCTCAAAGGTGTATGAAAGATTTGTGTTTTGCGCCTGAAAAGAGCCTTCATTTCTTGCAAAACCTGTCATACTGGATATGTTCAAAAAAAATCTCCTTATTTGAAAAGTTTTGTTGTATATTAAAGTAAATTTATTAAAATTTCTTTAGGATGTAAAGTCATGATATCAGAAAATATTTTAATTACGGGTGCAAGCTCCGGCATTGGTGAGGCTTTGGCGATTTTTTATGCATCAAACGGAGCAAAAACGCTTTTTTTATGCGGCCGAAATGAAGAAAGGCTTTCAATTGTTGCGGATAAATGCCGCTTATGCGGTGCCGTTGTCGAGGCAAAAGTTTTGGATGTGACGGACAGACAACAAACAGCCGAATGGGTTCAAGCCTGTGATAAAAAAGCGCCGCTTCATCTGGTGTTTGCCAATGCCGGTGTTTCAACGGGTGCAGAAACATGCGCCCATATTTATCAGACGTTTGATACAAATATTTTCGGTGTCCTCAATACCATTACACCTGCCATTGAGATTTTTAAAAAGAGAAAAGACAACACTCAAAAAATCATTGCCGTCACAGCATCCGTTGCCGGTTATCACGGCCTGCCGGCCTGCCCGTCTTACAGTGCGTCAAAAGCCTGCGTCAAAGCTTATGGTGAAGCTCTTCGTGAAAGCTTAAAAAAAGACGGCATTCAGGTCAATGTCATTTGCCCCGGATTTGTGCGCTCACGCATTACAGACAAAAATAAATGCCCGATGCCGTTTTTTATGGAAGCTGACAAAGCAGCCGCCATTATCGCGCACCGCATTGAAAAAAATGTCGGACTGATTGCTTTTCCGTTTGCAATGCGCTTGGCTGTATATGCCCTTTCGATACTGCCCAATTGCATCAGCGGCTTTATCTACGGCCACCTGCCCCACAAAGTATAAAAAATACTTGACTTGGCTTAAAATTTATGAAATAATACCCTCATGATAAGAAATCCTTCTTATCAAGCGTCCAAACGGGCGCGAGGCTCTAAAACAGCTTTTTTGTACTAAGCAGTGATGGATAACACTGTTTTTTGGTGTTGTTTTTTTTATTAAACAACACATTTATCCCCGAAATTTGTCGGGGGGCTTATGGCGAATGTTCAGGATAATATTCTAAAGGTCATAAGGGTCATTTCTTAGTACATGATTGTTTTACTCCCCGCCGCTTGTTAAAGACGCGGCCTTTTTTTAACGTTAATAGTATATGGAGAAATGTTTATGAGAAAAATAAATGAAAAAGGACGTAGTATGGTTGAAATGCTAGGCGTTTTAGCAATCATTGGGGTGTTGAGTGCAGGGGCGCTGAAAGGTTATTCAGATGCGATGTTTAAATTTAAAGTGAATAAGACAGTTGATATTTTTCAAGGTGTGTTGCAAAGAACCATGGAACTGGAAGAAAAAGGTTTAGGAAAAAATTCTATTGACCATTCTAATGCTGTTAATTATGGTTTTTTATCTGAATGTCAAGAACAACAAGTTGATGGAACATGGGGATGCAGATTACCAATAGGTACATTAGTTTTTGATGTTTGGGATTATGAAGGATATATTGAAGGTGCTTTCTTTATTCGTTTAAATGACTCTAAATCATGTACAGCCTTTATTTCAGTCGGTTGGGAAAAAGTTGTTCCTATCGAATGGTTTAATCCTAACGGACATCTGAAAATAGGTGGACAAATGGATTATATGTGGGATAATAAAACGGATATGTTTGCTTCAGATTATGCTGAAGCATGTGAAACATGTAATGAAGGTCCTTGTGATTTTTATGTGGTTATCAGAGAATATTAATACACCAAAAATACATCTCAAATATCCTCTTAAAATATACTAAATTAAACGTCAATAATGCGGATGGTTCCGTTGATACGTATCAATGGGCATCTGACGGCAGTGCGACGATTTACCGTGACGGCAATTTTAAAGGTTACAGCAAAAAGCGTATTTTTACCCTTGATGAAGCCAATGCCGTTACCGGTAAAATAAACACGATTAAGATTAA
>CADAAN010000027.1 GCA_902785935.1 uncultured Pseudomonadota bacterium | reverse complement strand
TAGCGAAATTTTTTATAAAATTTTCGCTAATTTTTTTATTATTATCTATTTCTTTTTTTGAACAGAAAAGCCGAACTTTCCTATCTTTTCTCCTAATGGATAATATCCACCATTTGCATAGGCAATTAAATCACATTTTGAAATGTCAAAAGCCCCTTTTTCATCAATATATTTATCATCTGCATCTATTGATAAGACTTCCGCTATAAACATGTGATGTGAACCTAATTCAACAACTTCTTTCACTTTACATTCTATTGATACGGGAGCCTCATCAATCTGCGGCGCATTTATTTTTGCGCATTTTAAAGGGGTCAATCCGCAAACCTTAAATTTATCAACATTTCTGCCTGACTTAACGCCGCAAAAATCCGTCGCTTTTGCAAGCGCCAGATTGGGCAAATTGATAACAAATTCTTTTGTTTTTGATATAATCTCATGCGAATAACGTGAAGGCCTGATCGAAACGTACGTCATCGCAGGATCAGATGATATAATTCCCGTCCACGCGGCCGTCATCACATTCGGTCTTTTTATATCTCCGCAAGAAATCAACGCCGGCGGAACAGGCGCCAACAGCGTACCCGCACGCCAAGTCATTTTGGCCATATTCAGTCCTTTTCAAAAATACCTAAAATCTTTTTGACCTTTCCGTCTTCGAGCCGATAAAAAATGCTTTGTGCCTGACGCCGTGTTTTGACAATCTCTGCCTCGCGCAGAACAGCTAAATGTTGTGAAAGCGCCGATTGCGACAAACTCATCTTTTTTTCCATCTCACCGACGGAAAGTTCATTATCGCGCAAATAAAACAAAATTTCAAGTCTTTTGATGTTGGCCATTGCTTTAAGGGTTTTGCCGATTTTTTTGACGTTCATTTTCTTTTTCTCCTTTGAAAATCAAAATAATGCTTGAAAAAATGTTTTGAATATGCCAATTTGTTATAAAATATCATTAACCGAATCGAGAATATGATGAAAAATATTGACTTTGAAAACCTTTCTTTTGAAACAGCAATGGCTGAGCTTGAAAATATCGTGCGTCAGCTTGAAACGGGACAAATCAAGCTTGATGACGCCGTCGAAGCGTACGAAAAAGCATCTCATTTGAAAAAATTCTGTGAAGAAAAATTAAAATCGGCTGAGCTTAAGGTTGAAAAAATCGAACAGGACAAAGATGGCAACTTGAGCTTAAAACCGCTTGATGAAAACGAGATTGCGCATGACTGATATCTTAAATCAAATCAAGGATTTTTCGGCACAATTTAATCAAAAACTGCCTGATTTGTTTGTTCCCCCCGAGGGAAAAGAAAAGCGCGTTTCTGAGGCAATGCTTTATTCTTTGATGAACGGCGGCAAACGAATCCGCCCGTTTTTGGTCACCGAATGTGCGCGCCTTTTCGGCAAGGATGAAGATTTTGCCTTTATGGCGGCCGCATCACTTGAGATGTTGCATACGTATTCTTTGATACATGATGATTTGCCCGCCATGGACAATGACACTTTGCGTCGCGGCAAACCGACATGTCATGTCGCTTTTGATGAGGCAACAGCCATTTTGGCCGGCGACGGTCTTTTGACTTATGCTTTTGAGGTTTTATCAAAGGCAGATTATGAAGATGATTTGAAGGTTAAACTTCTTGGTTTGCTCGGCCGTGCGGCCGGTGCCTTTGATGGTATGATTGCGGGTCAAATGCTTGATTTATATGCCGAAAATGCAAAAGATGTTGAAAATCCTTTGAAGCTCATTGAAGATATCGAGCGCATGAAAACGGGCTGTCTTTTGAAATATGCCTGCGAGGCCGGCGCCATTCTCGGCGATGCTGATGAAAAAAGCCTGAATGCCATCGGTATTTATGCCCGAAAAATCGGCCAAACCTTCCAAATTTCAGACGATATTTTAGATGCAACGGGTGACCAAACAAAGGTCGGTAAAACATTAAAAAAAGACGCGGTTCAAAACAAACTGACGTTTGTTTCTGTTTTAGGCCTTGATGAGGCAAGAAAAATTGAGCGTAAACTGACCGATGAGGCCGTTGATGCGCTGAGCGTTTTCGGGGAAAAAGCACAAACGCTTCAAAATCTTGCAGAATTTATCATCAGCCGCGATTTTTAATCAGCTTAATGTGTTTTGCACACATAATTTTTTATAAAGCGCAGATTTTGCTTGACCGATAAAGCGTGCGCGCTTATATCTGAAGTATGGCACGTTTTTTAGATAAATTGATTAACTTTTTTAAGTGGCCGGTTGCGATTTATATGCTGATTTCATTACCGGCGCTGTTTTTGTCGCTTAAATTTTTTGATATCAAAAGCGTGCATATGATTGCGCTGATTTGCGGTTTGGTGTTTTTTGTTTTTTCAAAAACGATGATGGACGCTTCTGTCAGAACATCCATGCAGATCATTGCCCATGAACTGACGCATACGTTTTTTGCCTTGATAACTTTTCATAAAATCAGGCATATTCGCCTCAATCCGGACGATACGGGGGGTGAAATGGGTTTTATCGGCGACGGCAACTGGCTGATTGTCATCGGGCCGTATTTTTTTCCGTTTTTTGCGCTGATTTATATGATTATAATGAGCTTTTTACCCCCGCAAATCGTGTGGCACGGCATTTTAGGGTATTTTTTGGGTTATCATATCGATACGGTCGGCTCGCAAATTCATGATAAGCAGACAGATTTGCCCAAGGTCGGTTATAAATTTTGTTTAGCGTTTTTGCCGGGGGCGAACCTTTTTACCATCGGCTCTATTTTGGCCTTTAATGCCAAAAGTTGGGCGGGCATCGGGCAGTATATCAAACTGATTTGGCACTTAAATTTTGATTTTTATCATCAAGCTTTTGAATTGTTGAAGTCGATGATGACATTTTAACACGCGCCCCAATCGGCATAATCACGCGTTTTTGTACGTGACCGTAATCAAGGTTGTAAAAAACGGGGATATCAACGCTTAAAGCAAATTTTTGCAATATTTCCTTAATTTGTTCATCGCCTTCATCCGCCGGCGTGCATTTTTCAAAAATACCGAAGATAATGCCTTTAACGCCGTCAAAATGCGGTTGTTGTTTAAGCTGTTCAAGCATCAAATCAATGCGATAAGTCTTTTCACCGACATCTTCAAGAAGCAAAATTTTGTCTTTTAAGTCCGGCATATAATCCGTACCGCAAAGAGAGGTAAAAACGCTTAAACAACCGCCGATAAGAACACCTTCGGCCTCGCCGCTGTTGAATATTTCAAAATTTTTTTCAACCAACGGCTTGGCTTGAAAAACGCCTGTCAACGATTTTTCAAGAACCTGATTAACCTCACTTGTCTTGATATCATAAGCCGGCAAAAAGCCCGTATATGACATCATGCCCGCTTTTGTATAAAGCGCATTTTGCAGAGCGGTCGAATCGGAAAAACCGAATACGGGTTTGGGATTTTTTTTGATTAAATCATAATCAAGATAAGGCAAAACTTTTAGGCTGCCTGCTCCGCCGCGCGAGCAAAAAATTGCTTTAATCCCTTTGTCTTCAAAGGCGGAATTGATATCTTTTGCCCGATTTAACGGCGTGCCGGCACAATAACCGTCCACATCAAAAATATGCTTTGATAAAACAACCTTAAAGCCTTGTTTTTCAAACCAAGCAACGGCATATTCCAAAGATTTTTCATCAAGCCAGCTCGACGGTGAAACAAAAGCAACTTTATCTCCTTTTTTTAACATTAAAGCGCCTCCGCAATCGACTTGCAAAAATCGGTTAAAGTATTGTCGCGCGCACCCATAATCACAATTCTGTCACCGGATTTTGCAATTTCTAAAATGCGGTTTTTAATCATATCGCGGGTTTGAAAAAATTCCGCATTCACGCCCAAATCAACGGCATATTGAACAAAATCCTTTGATGAAATATCTTTTGTGACACTGCCGCCGGCATAAAAAATCTCAGGCATCAGCAAGATATCTTCTTTATCAAAGCTTGAAGCCACCGCTTCTATAATCTCGCGCCCCATCATGCGCATCGGTGCAAAACCGTGCGGCTGAAACATCACAATCAAACGACCTTCATAATCTCTCAGGGCCGATAACGATGCCCTGATTTTATCAGGATTGTGCGCAAAATCATCTATCACGGTGATACCGTTTTTGACCCCGATAACATCTAAGCGTCGCTTTGTACCCAAAAAGCCTTCCAAAATTTTGGCCGCTTCAAACATATCGACACCAAGAACAGAACAAGTCAAAATTGCCGCTGCCGCATTTGATACATTGAAAGCCCCAATCAACTTTAATGAAAATGTTTGTCCGTTTAAGGTGTACGAAACGCCGTCTTTAAGGGGTTTTATATCGCTCAAAAAAACATCGGCCGACGGATTTTGAATAGAAAACGTTTTGATATTTTTGTTTTCAAGCAAAATTTCAGAATTTTTGCAGTCTAAGTTGACAACGCCGAATGTTGACCTTTTGATAAAATTATCAAACAGTTTTTGCAGTTCTTCAATCGGTTTGTGATCAATCGTGATATTGTTCACAACGCCGATATACGGATTGTATTTTTCAATGGATCCGTCGCTTTCGTCCGCTTCAGCCACGCATATATCACCCTTATTTAAGATAACGTTTGCAATACCTTTTTGTTCTTGATAATTTTTCAAAAGCCCGCCATTGATCACAAGCGGTTTTTGGCCGATTTTATCCAAAATATAGCCGATCATCGCGGTCAAAGTCGTTTTGCCCGATGTTCCGCCGACGGCAATACCTTTGGCATGCGCATTAAAAATTTCAGCAAGTAAATCCGATCGTTTTTTGATTTTGACGCCGAGCTTGAGGGCTTTTTGCACATCTTTGATGCTTTCTTCAACCGCCGTTGAGACATATAAAAAATCCGTACTTTCATCAACAGCCGAGCCGTCTTGGGAAAAAATTCGGATACCGACATCTTCAAGCGCCTTTTTGATATAAGCGTCTTTTCCTTGGTCAAAACTGCGATCAGAGCCGCAAACCATGATACCCTTAGCGTTTAAAACCTGTGCAAGCGCGCTCATTCCGCTGCCCGATATGCCGCAAAAAGCAACTTTTTTCATTTTGTTCTCCTCATTTATAAAGCGTCATAAATTTTTTCAAGTTCAGTCTGTTTGACCTTGTTGTTGGTATAATCGATAATGATGTATGTTTTACCCTCACCATCAGCCAAAAGCGCGAGCGTCACGCTGATATGGTCATTTTCAAACGTGGCATACAGTGTTGATTCTCCGCTCATCAACTTTTGCTTAAAGCCCTCATCGCCGATATCCATAAAATGCTGTTTAATGGTTTTTGAAATTGTACCGTCAGAAGCTGTGGTGTTTTCTTCGATATTTTCGACATAAGGCGTATAAAATTCATCGGCATTACCGTATTTTTCAGCCAAAATATCATAAAATTTGTGATATTCTTCCAGGCCTTTTGTTGCCTTTTCGTCGTCTTCAATCAGTTTGCCGTATCCCGAAATACGCCAAAGCTCATCCGTATCGCCGAAACTGATTAAAACCTCGCGCATTGCCTTGACGGGTTTAGGCAAATCGGTGGCCATATAGCTGTTTGGAGCATCTTTGACGCTGTACGGAGCAAGTTTGACACCTTGGGCGATAATTTCATCTTTTGAGGCAAGCCATTTAAGGCCAAACGGTGCAGGTTCTCGCGGCTTTGGAGCAATTTCTTCAACCGCGGCATCTTTCTTTTTGATTTTCGACAAGCCGTCAATTTCAAGCAAAATCGGCTTTTGATCTAAAATTTCAGCGGCTGTTGCCTGAGCCTTTTCTTTATTGATTTCCGTTTCAACCTGATTTTTCAATTCTTCATCCACAATCAGATTATCAAAAAAATCATCTTCTGCGCGTGAAGTATTCAGCATCGAAAAACAAAGCAAAAATGTACATAAAACTGTTTTTTTCATAAAAAAACCTCCAATATCTGCCAGAAAAAAATTGAACACCGTTCATTTTTATGTTATAGGGTATATATACACCACAAATTGTTAATTTTAATATAAGATTTTGAGATGAGTAAAGACAATATTCAAGAAAAATTGATTGCTACCGGCAGACAAATTGTTCAGATGCAAGGCGTTAATGCCTTAACAGCACGCAAATTGTCGGATGCCTCGGGGCTTTCCGTTGGTACGATTTATAATCAGTTCGGCAATATGGATAATTTTATTTTAATCCAAAATTATTTGACGCTTGAAGAGCTGTTTAATGCCCTTGCTCAGGTTGATGCACCCGACGGATATCAAAAAATCAATGCTTATGCCGATGTTTTTGCACGTTTTGTTCTGGAAAACCGCAATTTTTGGTTTTTGTTGTTCAATTTTCATCTCAATCAAAGCTCGCGCACATATTCTCGCACATATTTAAGACTTGTTTCAAATATTTTGATGTTGGTTGAAAAAGAATTTGCGATACTTTATCCGAAGATGAAATCCGAAAAACGCTCTATCGGCACCCAAGTTTTGTGGATTACGCTTTTTTCGCTGAGCGCACTTTTGACAACCGATGCCATCAACACATATTCTAAATTAGAGCCGACAAAAGTGGTTAAATTTTTGCTTGGAACATATTTAACCGGCCTTAAGGTTTTGAACTGAATAAATTGAATAAAAATCACTTTACAATCAAAAATTTGTATGATAACCTTCGCTTAAAGCATAAGATGTGCTTTAGGGCGTAGAACCCCTTTATAAACATTAATCGTTGTACGGTACGATAGAAGTATATACCGATAGTTCGCTTGTTTTATGGGCGGATGTCGGTGACGTTATAAGGCTTTAGCACGAAAGCGCCGAGCCGTCTTTAATGTTTATACGGTGTTCTAACATCCGCCCGCCTTTAAGGTGGGTTTTGTTTTTTATTTTAACCGACGAAATCAAGGAGATGTATCATGAACATTAAAACTTTAATTTTTAGCTTTGTCATAATATTGTCTTGTGCTCATATCAATAAATTGAAAGCCGAATGTTACCGCGAGCATTGCCTTACATGGGCTCCGGGTATAACCGATAACTGCGGAACAGGTTGCACATATACTTATAATGACGGAACGGTATATATTACGGCAGAAGGTGACAACGCAAAAATAAATACAGGGACTTTTGTTTTTGACTTTTATGAAGATAACAAATTACCCGTTAAGATAGAAAACATTGTTATAGACGGACCAATCGCCATTGGTAGCAATGCCATGTATGGCTCTTATGTCTTATCAGCTCCGCAAGGTAAAGCCTTGACATTTACAAATGTCGAACATCACGGTTTTGGAGACAATGTAACATTAGAGGGGGATATTATCATTCCCGCAGATGCAAAGTTTGATTCACTAGCCTTTCATGGTGTTCAATTAGCAGATGAGGCAAAAATATATTGTGCCGTAGAAAATTGCGCCGATAAAATATTACAATCTTGTTTAGCGTGGGGCGGCATAACTAATGAATATGCCCAGAGATGTTATAATGCGATGAGCAATGTGCTTTCAAATTCTGAAACTTTTGCACAAGCGCCGCAAGGGTGCTCGGCCTTTAGCGGCAATGGTTGCCAAAGCTGCAACAATGGATATTCGCTTTTCGGCAATCAATGCATTTGTCCACAAAATCATAGGTTAAACGGGAAAAACTGCAATCGTCTGATTTATACCATCGATGAGGCCAATGCCGTTGCCGGCAAAGTCAATTCGGTCAAGATAAGGTACAGATAAATATGTTATAAAAAACTTCTTGAATTTTGAAACGATAGGCGTATAGTGTCGGCAATTATCAAAAAGGATAGAAAATGGAACGTTTTTTTGATGTCATTGTTGTCGGCGGCGGACATGCCGGCTGTGAAGCGGCGGCAGCTGCGGCGCGCATGGGGGCAAAAACAGCTCTTGTGACGCATAAAATATCCACAATCGGTGAAATGTCGTGCAATCCGGCCATCGGCGGACTTGGCAAAGGGCATTTGGTGCGTGAAATTGATGCACTCGACGGCTTGATGGGCAAAGTGATTGATAAGGCCGGTATACAGTTCCGCATGCTTAATGCCTCAAAAGGCCCCGCCGTGCGCGGACCGCGCGCACAGGCAGACCGCGCTCTTTATAAAAAATATATGCTTTTATCGCTTCAAAACCAACAAAATTTAGAGCTTATTGGAGCCGCTGTTGAAGGCCTTGTGCTTGATGTGAACACTGTTCAGGGTGTTATTCTTGAAAATGGTGAAAAACTTTATGCCAAAGCTGTTGTCTTGACGACGGGGACATTTTTGAACGGGGTTATGTTTATCGGACACAACACTTCCGTCGGTGGCCGAGTCGGCGATGTTTCCTGCAAGGGGATAACACCGTATTTAAATCAACTCGGCATCAAAGTCGGCCGCTTAAAAACGGGAACACCGGCGCGCCTTGACGGCAACACAATCAATTGGGATATTTTAGAGCCGCAAAGCGGTGATGAAAATCCTCAACCGTTTTCGTTTTTAACAACAAAGTTAGAACAAAAACAAATTGATTGTTATATCACGCATACCAATGAAGAAACGCACAAAATCATTCGCGATAATTTTTCAAAATGCGCCCTGTTTTCGGGCTTGATAAAGGGGGTCGGCCCGCGCTATTGCCCGAGTATTGAGGATAAGCTTGTTAAATTTTCAGACCGCACATCTCACCAAATTTTTCTTGAGCCTGAAGGATATGATACAAACGTCGTTTATCCGAACGGCATTTCAACCTCTCTGCCGGCTGACGTGCAAGATGCGTTTATTCATACCATTAAAGGGCTTGAAAATGTTCGAATTTTAAGGCCGGCCTATGCGATTGAATATGACTATGTCGACCCTCAGGAATTGTCACACACACTTGAACTCAAAAAAGTCAACAACCTCTTTTTGGCCGGACAAATCAACGGTACAACCGGTTATGAAGAAGCCGGTGCACAAGGTCTTTTGGCGGGCATTAATGCCGCACTTAAAGCAGAAAACAAGGGGCGCGAATTTTATATCGATCGCAGCGAAGGTTATATCGGCGTGATGGTCGATGATTTGATTACAAAAGGCGTTGATGAGCCGTATCGTATGTTTACGTCACGTTCGGAATATCGCCTTTATTTAAGGGCGGACAACGCTGATTTGCGTTTAACGCAAAAAGGCTATGACATCGGAGTTGTCAGCCATGAGCGCTATCAGGCTTTTATTTCAAAAAAAGAACAAATCGACACGTTTCGCAGTATTGCAATGTCCGCAAAAATCGATTATCCTACCTTAAAAAACGCAGGTCTTGCCGTTCATCATGACGGCGTGACACGAAGTCTTTTTGATATCATGGGCTATAACAATATTTCACATGAAACGCTTGAGACGTTATTTCCCGATATCAATCGGTTTGATGAAAAAGTTATTGAGCAAATCACCATCGAATCGACTTATCAGGGTTATATGAAACGCGAATTGGCGGATATTGAAGTCTTTAAAAAAGACGAAAGCTTAAAAATCAGAGAAGACCTTGATTACGCTTTAATCGGAGGCCTGTCGCGTGAAGTTGTGGCCAAACTTTCAAAAGTCAGACCGGCAACCATCGGCGAGGCTTCGCGTATTCCCGGAATAACGCCTGCCGCGATTATGGCCGTCTTGGGTTATATCAAGCGATAAATCAAAAAAACCGCGAAAAATTTCGTTCAAATTACTTTTTTGCTTTAAGCTTTTTTCCACGTTGTACCCGAGGGTGTGTCTTCCAACACAATACCTTTTTCTTTAAGCTCGGCTCTGATGGCATCGGCTGTTGCAAAATCTTTATTTTTCTTAGCGTTCATACGTTTTTCAATCAAAGATTGAATCTCAGATTCGTCAATATCATCGGATGCACCCTTAAACCATGATTGAGCATCGTTATACAAAAGCCCGAGCATATAAGCATCTGCCAAGAGCTGAGATTTCAAACGTACACGCTCATCATCATTTGAGGCTTTGTTCAAAGCGCCCACCGTTTCGTGTAAGTATGAAAGCGCAAGCGGTGTATTTAAGTCATCCGAAAGTGCGTCAATCAGCTTTTGTTGCGGTTCAAGTTTTTGAACAGGGACATCTTTATTTTTGGAAAGCGCATTATAAAACTTGTCTAAAATATTTTTAGCCTCATCCAGGCCTTCAAAGGTAAAATTAAACGGTTGATGATAGTGTGTTGTTAAAAAAAGCAAACGCAAAGCTTCAGCCGGTTGTCTTTGTAAAACCTCATCCACGGTATAAAAATTGCCGAGCGATTTAGACATCTTCACCCCGTTAATCATCAGCATACCCGTATGCACCCAATATTTTGCAAAATGCGTGCCGGGATAAGCACATGTGCTTTGCGCAAGCTCATTTTCATGATGCGGAAAAATCAAATCAGACCCGCCGCCGTGGATATCAAAATCATTGCCCAAAAGTTTAGAGCTCATCGCCGAACATTCCAAATGCCACCCCGGACGGCCGTAGCCCCACGGACTGTCCCAACCGGGTTGATCCGGATCAGAGGGCTTCCACAAAATAAAATCAGCCGGATTTTTCTTATAATCGGCAACTTCAATACGTGCGCCAGCCATCATTTCTTTTTGTGAGCGATTGGAAAGACAGCCGTAATCAGGCATCGAATCGACATCAAAC
The DNA here is from genome assembly GCA_902785935.1 of uncultured Pseudomonadota bacterium. Lineage (GTDB taxonomy): Bacteria > Pseudomonadota > Alphaproteobacteria > RF32 > CAG-239 > UBA1254. The sequence continues at coordinate 4,952 of CADAAN010000027.1, read as the reverse complement.
AGCACCTGCCCCTCAGCCTCGTACGCATGCCCGTTTTCAAGAAGTTTTTGGACAAGCTCAATCATCTGAGGAATATATTCGGTTGCACGCGGACGATAATCGGGTTCCAAGACACCAAGCTTTGACATATCTTCAATATACCAGCGATACGTTTCTTCCGTAATTTCACGAATAGGCTTACCTGTTTGTTTATGCTTGTTTAAGATTTTATCATCAACATCGGTGATGTTTGAAACATATGTCACATGATTTTGCCCGTAAACATAGCGCAAAAGACGATACAAAACATCGTACACAACCGGCGGTCTTGCATTGCCCAAATGTGCTTTATCATAAACAGTCGGACCGCAAACATACATACGCACGTTTTGCGCATCAATCGGAACAAATAAATCTTTGATTTGCTTTAAGGTGTTGTGAAGGTATATTTTTGCCATCTTTTTATCCTTTATTTTTTTTCTTTTAATTTTTCTTCCACAATTTTGATAACGGCATCAATTTCTGCCTCAGCAGACATATTGGACGTATCAAGAATAACGGCATCATCCGCAGGTTTCATCGGAGCCGTTTGACGCTCGGCATCACGTTTGTCACGCGATATCATATCATCAAGCACTTTTTGATAAGTCGTATCAATGCCTTTGGCTTCAAATTCTTTAAAACGGCGCATTGCACGTACTTCCGTTGAGGCAGTGACAAAAAATTTGATATCCGCATCCGGACAAATCACCGTACCCGTATCACGCCCGTCATAAATCACCCCGTTTGCTTTTGTTCCGTCAGCAAAAACAGGAAAAAGCGCAAAATCACGCTGCATCTTCAAAAGAGCCTGACGCACGGATGTTATGCTTGAAACCTTTGAAGCGGCCTGTCCGCCTATATCCGTTCTGAAGTCTTTATCACAAGACAAGGCCATCATCTTTTCAAAAGTCATATTTTGCGCAACAAAAAGAGCCTTTTCTTCATCGCTTAAATCAAATCCGTTTTTTACCATTTCAAGTCCGACGGCGCGATAAATCATGCCTGTATCAAAATAAGAAAGCTTGTATCTCTCGGACAAAACTTTTGAAACAGTCCCCTTACCGGCGGCGGCCGGTCCGTCAATTGTGATAATCATTTTTTTGCCTTTAAAATTTTGCATTTATTATTTTTTCATTAACACATATTTTGTTATAATGCAGTCAGTATTTTAACTTATGCAGAATTTTTAAAAAATGAGTCGAAAAAACAGAATACGTCTTTTTGCATACACTCCCTTGTCAGAAGGCGGAATTTATCAGGCAAACGAAGATCAAACACATTATTTAAAAAATGTGATGCGTTGTGCCGTCGGTGATGAAATCTTTTTGTTTGACGGGATAAACGGTGAATTTTGCAGTATTATCAGCGAAATTTCAAAAAAAAGCATTTTCTTAAAAGCGGGGCAAAAAGTTTTTGATTTTGAAAAATCGCCCGATATCTGGCTTTTGTTTGCACCGCTGAAAAAAGAAAATACCGATTTTGTGATTGAAAAAGCCGTTGAGCTCGGCGTAAGGCAAATTGTGCCCGTTAAGACAGAGTATACACAAAGTGCAAATTTTAAGTCAGCCCGCGCAAAAGCACAAATCATTGAGGCCGCAGAACAATCAAGAAGGCAGGATATCGCTCTTATCAACGACCCTGTCTGTTTTGATGACTTAATCAAGAATTGGGATAAAAATCGCAAACTGATTTATTTAAACGAAACGGGTGACGGTGAAACATTTCATGCGCAAAAGTCAAAGCTATCGGCGCCGGCGGCTCTTTTTATCGGTCCGGAAGGTGGATTTTCTAAAAAAGAGTTGGAAATTTTGAAAAATTTGCCATATACTGTCAATATATCGCTTCCGAAACGAATTTTGCGTGCCGAAACGGCGGCCGTGGCGGCGCTTGCGTGCTGGCAGGCTTTTTGCGGTGATTGGAAATAAAGGAGAATAAAAATGAACATTTTGATTGCAGATGATCATGAGCTTTTTTTACAAGGCCTTAATCTTGTTCTTCAGACACATTTTAAAGACGTCACAATAACAAAGGCCAAGGATTATAATGAACTTTTTGAAGCCCTGAAAAAAGATACTTTTCAGCTTGTGATTACGGATTTGGCCATGCCCGGCGCTAATTCGATGGACGCATTGAGCAAGATGCATCAGATATTAAAAGATACACCGATTATTGTTATTTCAGCCGTTTTTGATCGCGAAATTGTGCAAAAAACGATTGAAATAGGTGTCTCGGGATATATTCCGAAATCATCGCCGAATGAATTGATGCTTTCAGCCATTAATCTTGTTTTGGCAGGAGGCGTTTATATTCCTAAAGAGCTCTTAGATGACACAACAAATGACAATGAACTTAATCAAGGAATCCAAAGCTTAAAAGATGTTTCTCTGCTCAGTGATATTACTTCCAAGGAAAAAAGATTGACTCCAAGACAGATTGACGTCATCAAAGGTATTGCTAAAGGCTTGCCTAACAAGTTGATTGCTTATGAGCTTGGTTTGACAGAAGGAACGGTTAAAGTCCACATGACGGTTATCTTAAAAACACTTGGCGTGACGAATCGCACGGCTGCGGTGATGGAGGCAGTCAAACGCGGTTATATTTCTAAAAACGAAGCCGGTCTGTAAAGGAGGTTAATGATGAAAACAATCAGTGTCAAAAATGCAAAAATTACAAAAGAACCTGCCTATATTGATGCGCTATATCCGCTTATTTACAAAAACACAAATATGTCGCGATTTTTAGATGATAGTCGTATTCAAAACATATTAACATTCGGCTTTTATAAAAAAATGCTTGAAGATTTGCTTGAAGATATCGGCACCAACAGCACTGTTTTACAAATGGGTTGCACTTTTGGCCCGCAGATTGAAAAAACAGCGGATAAAATTGGTCGTTACGGAACCTATGTTTTAGCAGATATTTTAAAGAGTGAACTTGATAGAGCAAAAGAAAAATTGATTGATAAAAAAATTGACTTTGAAATTCATGATGTACGCAAACCACTCAGCCGAAAATATGATACGGTTTTGTGCGTAATGTTGCTCCATGAACTGCCGGAAGTTTCACGCACAAAAGTAATTAATAACGCCTTAGATGCCGTAAAAGATGGAGGAAAAGCGATTTTTATCGATTATAACAGACCTTCGGATTTGAACTTGTTGCGCTTTTTATTAAAGCCGTTTAATCGGTTGTTTTTTCCGTTTACTGAAAGTTTATGGAAAAAAACAATTAAAAGTTACGCTAAAAAAGAAGCGTATTTTTCTTGGTATAAAAAGACATATGCGGCAGGAATGTACCAAAAAGTTGTGGCCGTGAGACACACTTCAGAACCGCAAAAACAAATCACAAAGCCGAGTTTTTATTAACTTTTTGTGACGTTTTTGAACTTTTTGCTGTTTCGGGTTGCAATTTAATAAAAAATATGTTAAACTTAAGTCAGACTTATAAAGAAAGTAAGGATGCGCGCCATGAAATTGTTGTTGTTATTTGCTCTTTTTTCGTTTTCAGCTCATGCACAAAACATGACCTTAATTGATCAAAACGTGAATCCCAATGCTCTCACGGATGCTCCCTATTGTGTCGAAGATAATACAAAAAAATGCATTGAACTTGGTTATACGGCAACGGGGGCAACAGAGCTTGAGGCTTGTCCTTATGGTGGTATTGCTTGCCCGTTTGATGCAACAAAGACAAAATGGCATTGTATTGACTGGAAGTGTTCTGATTTTAATATGGTTGACCCGTCTGCGCGTGTGAAGAATGCTATTTGCAACAATGAAGTGCGCATTAAAGGTTTGACATGTTACAGTTGTCAATGTCGCCAAAATCACATCAACACGGCAACATGTGACGTGATACATGATTTGACCTCAGGGGCTATTAATTGTTCTGCACTCGGTTATGATAAAGCGCCTAAAGATTGTGCCGAATACGTGGCTTGTCCGACGGACAGAAACAAGGTTCACTGCCTTGATGTGGCCGCATGCACGGAAACATCATGCAAATCCGACATTGAAGTCCCGAATTATGCCGATGTTGTCTACACCACAAAGACTTGTTCTTGCGGCGGAACAAAGCAGGTTGCTGTAGGATGGTCTTGTCAAGAAGGCTATATCAAACAAGGCAATATTTGTGTTGAAGAACCATGTCCTGACAATCAGTTTGACACGAAAAATGTTGCAAATTGCTATACCCTAAATGCCGGTAAAGATTATGCGGCAGGCGCAGGCTGGATAACAGAATTTCGCTCATCAACAGCAATCAAGAGTTGCTATGGATGTATCTGCTCTCCTGATTTGAATGCTTTCAAGTATGATATTGCAAATAAGTCAGAAACAGAAGAGTATAAACAGCCCTCATGTGACGGCAAGCATTATAAAGAATGTGTCCGTAAATGCCCCTCTGATCTTAAAGAGCATGACTTGCCGAAATACGCTACGGCTATCAAAAAAGAATGCCTTGCCTGCGGTACAACCTCGACATATGTCGATTCGTGGTATTGTTCAGATGCAAAAGGTTATGTTTTAAACAAGCAGAAAGATGGTTGCGACATCAAAGAATGTCCGAAACCGTCTAACGGAAGGTATTACAGCGTCGACTATAAGTCCGTTGCGGATTGCCAGAACATTGCTGATGGCGAAGGATGGAGCTATTCTGACTCATCGGGCAGCAAGAGTGATAATCAGGAATGTGCAAAATGTACCTGCGCTTATGGTCAAAATGATGCCGTGTACAAATGGACACTGGCTTCAGGCAGCCGAGACTACATGGTTTTGTCTGATTTAGGATGCAATGGCAAATATAAGACATGTACTTTGTCACAAAAGGCTGTTGCCGACCATTTAGTGAAGACTGATATCGCGCACGCGGCACAAAGAGATAACTATTTTATTTGCGGCGAAAACTATTATAAGCTTGGCAGCTGTGTCGAA
>CADAAN010000026.1 GCA_902785935.1 uncultured Pseudomonadota bacterium | reverse complement strand
CCAAAATGGGTTTTTGCTTTGATTACGGTTTTTCAAATTCGGGCGTTATGGGTGCCGTAGCACGCGGCGTGATGGACGCTTTTGAAAAAAACAAAGAAAAATATACCGACAATGCTCAACCGATTATCGGGGTGACGACCAAAGAATATTATGACCTCTATGAAAAAGATGAATTTTTGGGTAAAATCAGTCAGGTTGTGATTGAAGACACACTTGAAAACCGCAAAAACAAGTTGCTTGCCGCGGATATTGTTGTTTTTGCACCGGGCGGTGTCGGGACTTTGGATGAGCTTGCTTATGACTGTGTGGCGATGCAAGATGGTTTTTTGAAGAATAAGCCTTTTATTATCTATAACATCAACAACTTTTTTTATCACATTTTAGAAACCTTAAAAGAGCTTTCATCCAAAGGTTTTGCAACGCGCATGCCTTTTATCGTTGTTAACAACAGCTGGGAGCTTGAGATGGCATTTCGTATGATTAAAATGCAGACAAAAGAATGCGAAAACGGTCAGGAAGCATATGCCAACGCGCGACAACTGGCCTATGAAATGCCTTATTTCATCAAAAGAAAACTCAGTAGCGGCGCTTATATTGAAGACATCATCGCAGAGGTGAACAACATCAGACAAAACGGCTCTGAAGCGCAAAGACAATATCTTGCCGGCGAAATTGATCAGGCATATCTCGAAAAAGAGATTGAACGTATGTATGAGCGCTTAGCCCGCAACGGGCGTGATATCGGCCACATTACCGCAAAGCTTGCCGACTTAAAAAAACGCAAAACAGCCGTTTTTCAAAAATAAAATTACCGATACCTTATCTTGAATGAATTTGTTTTGCCCGCGACTTGATTTGCCTCATCAATAGTGTAAATCAATCGATTGCAGTTTTTGCCGTTTACCCTATGATTTTGAGCACATACACATTGATTAGAAAAAAGCGAATACCCGTTGTTACAACTATTACAACCGTTGCCGTTAAACGCCGAGCATCCTTGCGGCGCTTGTGCAAATTTGTCCGAATCCGAAACAATGCTTTCAACAGCATTTAAACAGCGCTCTTTATAACCATCTGTATTATTATTATAATATGCACAAGCTTCCTTCATTTTTTGCGCACAATTTTCTACGGAACAGTATATTTTTGCCCCATCTGCCAATTGAACACCATGAAAGGCTAGTGAATCAAACTTTGCATCTGACGGAATGATAATATCCCCCTCTAATGTCGCTTTGTCACCAAAACCGTGATGTTCTATATTTGTTAAAGTCAACGTACCATCAGCGCCGGATATTGATGTCGATTTTCCCGTAAAAGCATTCTTGCCAATGGCAATCGGTCCGTTTATCACCACCTTGTTAAAATAAACACCGGAAGGGAAATGATTGCCATCATAGTCGTAAGGAGAGAATGCGCTCCCATATCCACGCCCCATATAAGCATCATCACCCGAAGCTGTGACATAAACAGTGCTTGTTTCTTCATTATAAGTATAAGTGCAACCTTTGCCGCAATTATCTGCGACTCCCGGATTCCATGTCAAACAATTATTTCCTCCGTGTAAACATTCAGCCTTTGTTTCAGATGTCAACATGAAAATCACCCCAAAAATCAAAACTAATTTCTTCATATTTTTTCTCCATTTTTTCATAAAAAAATTCCGTCTTAAATAACCTAAAACGGAGGAGTCAAACAACTGCTGAGATACAGTTTGGCTGATTCGTGCAAAAGCCTTATATCACCAACTCCTCTTTAAAGGAGCTCATCTCAGAAGTGTTGTTTGAACACCGCAACCATTTTGGTTACGTTTTTATTATGTCGGATTTTTTTTAAATTGCAAGCGTTTTTATAAAAAAACAAAAAAAGCGAAACCTTAAAAAGGAATCGCCCGCTTTATAAGCCTTTTCGCATTATCTTAAAGCGAGAATATTCTCATAAAAACGATAAAAAAAACATACTCAATTGTGCAAAAAAATTATTTTTTAATCGGTTTGACATATGCAATCGCGGCATGTTCATCACAATATGTTTGTCCCGGACGGACTTTTTTGCCGCAAAAACAAAAGTCTTCATCTTTCGGATCGCCGATTGGCCAACGACAAGTATGACTGTCAAGTTCACTTAATTTAACACATGTCGCCGGACGTTTATGCGTATGCACAACAGGCTTTTGTTCAATATTTTCAGGCTTTTCCAGCTTTTCAACTTTAATTTTTTCTACCTGCTCTTCAAATTCAATAACAATTTGTTGAGGTGTATTTTTTTCTTTTTTCACGGATTTTTCTTCAGATACCGTCACCTCTTCTTCTTTTTTCTTAATCGGAGAAGGACGTGCCTCCAAATTCAATCTGTGCACTTTGCCGACGATGGAATTTTTAGACATACCAAGTTCTTTTGCTATATCGTTTGTTGTCAATCCGCTCTGCCAAAGCTGAATGAGCTGTTCTATCATTTCATCTGTCCAAGCCATCAAAACCTCCTGCGAAAATATTATTTTTTAAATTCAGGCTCACTTTAATGTAATAATATTGTGAAGTCCAGTTATTTTTTTAAAAAAAATCTTTTTTTTCTATTTAAATATGTTACTTTATAAAAAAATGGGGTCTAATATATGAAAAAATTCATTTTTATTTGCTTTTTTTGCTTTTTGTGTTCAAAAATCGTTTTTGCACAAGGCTATGAAAAAGCGCGCTATTTTGATGTTGATTTAGATGCACCCGTGCCTGATTTGAAGCTCTTAAAAAAAGAATTAACATCTTCTAGCGAAATTTATAATCCGCGCTACATCGCAAGCTTTAAGCTGGGTGCCGCTTTTGACCGCATTTGGCGCGATGTAATGACCGTATACGGCGCCAAAGAAGAACGTCTGAAAGCCGCGGGCGAAGATGATTTATTTGATATGATTGTTTCTTTGCCTAAAGAAACTTATCCTTATATTGGTCCCTTTTTGCATAAATCCCCCGGTATTTCTGAACGGATATTAAATCTGCCCGGCATTAAAGAAACAAAAAACACATTTCCCCAAAGAATTGCCCCTCAATTGCAAGGCATCGAAGATTTGGAATTTATATCGCCTTTTTTATACATTCTCCTGATGCCTGAGATGTGGCCGCAAGATAAACCGATGGAGCAGCCCCTTCGCCGCAAGGCAAAATTACCGCCGAATAAATATCGTCCAAATTATTTTGCAAACTTGCTTGACAGAGTGCCGCAAAACGGATTCGGTTATGCGCTTAAAAACGGTCAGGAACCGATTGAAGATAAAATCCGTACACTCAAAGTCACAAAATCATCACCTTTGACAAGCGCCGATGTCAGGGCTTTTGCTCGCACATTGGACGGGGTTTACGCTTTTCAAACACTTGATAACAACAGTCTTTTAATCGGAGCCGAACATCTCATACACTTTTCTGAGCTCAAAAAAGGTACGGCTCTTGAAATGAATACGCTTAAAGATATGGTCAACCCTTGCCAACGCGCTGCTCTTAAAATTAAATGGGCAGGGCTTGAAACTGAATTTTTGAAAAGTATCGCTTCACAAGGATTTAACTTAAAAGAGTGGGCTTTAACCTGCGACAAAACGGTCAAAGCCTATCGCGCAACACTTGTATCCGACAGCAAAATTGCCGCTTTAACCCAATTTAAAAAAGGCCTTTATGACAGTATTTACAAAAGTATGAAGCAAAATGCACGTGACAAACAGATTGAGGTTATTTATGCGATGTTTGAAATGTATCATACAAACGAAAACGATGTCAAAACCGTACTTAAAAATCAAACGCTGCTTAAAGAAAAATTTTATCCGTTCGGCAGTGTGTTTTTGATGTCTCCGCTCAGCTTTTAGAATAAAATCTTCGCTTAATGCCTGCGTTTGGCATTTTTGCGGGATTTGACCTTGTATGAAAACAGATTTTCATCCAACGCCTTATTTGTCGTCAAATCATAAAGTGAAAGGCTGACTTCAACACTTTGCGGATCAATAATCTTCCACTGTTTTAAGGCAAACGGCTTGTTTGAAAATATCAGCGTCATCGGACCCATTTCTTTTTGTTTGGCATATTCAAGTGTGATTGTTGTTGAACCGGAATCTTTATAAAAATCACTAACTTTCAATATATTACCATCAATTTTGATTGTATCGGTTAAAATCTTTGTCCCTGGTACATCGTCATAGTCAATATTTGTAATCTGATCTAATTCCTTATCATGAAAAATCACTTCATCACCGTTGCCTACAATCAGCACATCTGTCGGCGGGGCATATTCCATACGGATTTTAGAGGGTTTTGAAATATAAAGTTTGCCTTCTGAAGTCGCCCCGTTTGATGCCATCTGCACAAAATCAGCCTCCATCGTCGTGATTGAATTGAGATAATCCTCAATCTTTTTGATATCAGCAGGCGTCTGCGCATTTGCAAAAGGCGTATACAATAAAGCAAGCAACAAAATCTTTTTCATCTCTTTCCCTTTCATTTGATAATATAACACCCCTTTTCTATTCTTTAAAGAAGGTATTTGTTTTCGGAAAACCGAACGGTACAAGTTTTCCGGCCTGTGCACGATGACCGAGCCACGTCATCAAGTCTTTTTCTACCGTCACTCCGCCGGAGCGATTGTACGCAAAACCTGTATTTGAATCAAAAACCTGAATATCCGTCATCAGCGCATCTTTATACTTTTGAAGCGTCACGCCCCTGCCCCGCGCCATCATCGGAATCTCTTCGACCTTAAAGATCAAAAGCTTGCGATTTTCACCCACAATGCCGACCATATCTCCCGTAATTTTAACGCAGAACATAGCTTTTTCGCCATCTGCCAAATTCATAATCTTGCGTCCGTTGCGGGTCTGAGCCATAATATGGTTTTCATCGACAACAAAACCATGTCCCGTATTTGAGGCTAAAATATAACGCGCCCCTTGCTCAAAAACAAACATTTCAGCAATGTTATCGTTATTTGCCATGTCAATCATCAATCTGAGCGGCTGACCAAACCCCCTTCCTGAGGGAATATCACTTGCCTGTACGGTATAAAACTTGCCTGATGTATCCAAAAACACGATTTTGTCTGTTGTTTGGGCATGAATAACCTTCAAGAGGCCGTCTTCTTCCTTAAACTTAAATTCATCGTTTAAGGCCACATGACCTTTCATGGATCTTATCCACCCTTTTTGAGATAAAATCACCGTAATCGGCTCTTTTTCAACCATAGCTTCAATAGAAATTTCGATATCTTGAGGCGCTGATGCAAATGCCGTACGGCGACGGCCGAGTGCCGTCTTTTTAGAAAAACGTTCTTTGGTGGCTTTAATTTCTTCTGAAATAGCTTTCCAGCGCAAATGCTCATCAGCAAGCAAAGCCAAAAGCCCTGTTTTTTCATCATTTAAGGCATCATATTCAGCCCTGATTTCGCTTTCTTCCAGTTTGCGAAGACTTTTAAGCTTCATATTCAAAACAGCTTCAGCCTGATTATCGCTTAAATCAAACTTTGTCATCATCACGGCTTTGGCATCTTCTTCTTCTCGGATAATGCGGATAATTTCATCCAAATTCAAATAAGCCGTCAAATAGCCCGATAAAATCTCCAAACGCGCCATGATTTTTGAAAGCCTGTGGTTGCTGCGACGCTTCAACACATCATGACGATGCGCCAAATAAGCCCTTAAAACCTCATCAATACTCATCACTCTCGGCACACAATCGGCATCCAAGACGTTCATATTCATATTAAATTTTGCTTCAAGTTCCGTCTCTTTGAACAAAAGCGCCATCAACATATCGGCATCAACCATCCTGTTTTTCGGCTCTAATACAATACGGATATCTTGTGCGGATTCATCACGCACATCGGCAAGCAAGGGCAATTTTTTTTCATTGAGCAACTGTGCAATGCGCTCAATAAGTTTTGACTTTATCACGCCATAGGGAATTTCTTTGACAACAATTTGATATTGGCCATGCGATAAATCTTCTTTTTCCCACTTAGCCCGAATGCGAAAACTGCCTTTACCTTCTTTATAGGTATTGACGATACTCTCAAAGCTGTCGACAATCACACCGCCGGTCGGAAAATCAGGCCCTTTAAGGCGCTCAACCAAAGCCGGAATTGAAGCATCCGGATTTTCAATCAAATACAAAAGCGCATCACAAACTTCGCTCAAATTATGTGTCGGAATGTTGGTCGCCATACCGACCGCAATACCCGATGACCCGTTGCACAGCAAATTAGGCACCGCTGCCGGCATCACGGCAGGCTCTTGTTCCTCGCCGTCATAAGTATCAATAAAATCAACGGCATCATCTGACAAGCCTTCCATCAATGCCATGGCAAAATCGGTTAGTCTCGCCTCGGTATAACGCATTGCCGCCGCTCCGTCACCATCAATATTGCCAAAGTTGCCCTGCCCGTCAACCAAAGGATAACGTACCGAAAAATCTTGCGCCAAACGTACCATTGCCCCATACACACCGACATCACCATGAGGATGATATTTACCAATCACATCACCGACAACACGTGCACATTTTTTATAGCCCGTTTTAGGGTCAAGGTGCAATTGACGCATAGCATACATAAGCCTTCTGTGCACGGGTTTTAAGCCGTCTCTGACATCAGGCAACGAGCGCGAAACAATGGTCGACATCGCATATGAAAGGTAGCGTTTGCTGAGTTCCTCTTTTAGGGCGACGTCTTTAATTTTTGGTTCAAGTTCAGGCATTTTGATCTTTCAAATCACTTAAAATTTCTTGCAAATTAGCACGAGTTGAAGGAAATTGCAAGCCATGCGCATCAAAAAAATTTTTTTTGAGGAAAAACGCATTCATTTTAAGTAAATCAAAAATATCTTCAGATGTCGGTTTGATGTGCTTATTTAATGCAAAATGAGGATATTTAAAAAGCCTGTTTTGATAAGGAAGACCTTGTTCATAGCATACCGCACGTCCGCTTTTGGGTGATACAAACGCAAGATTTTCGATTGTTCCCGTCACCGCACAAGACCCTAAATCTAAACCGATACCTAAAAAATAGAGCAACCGAAATTCCAAAAGAGCATAATGCAAAACATAATCATCATTTTTCAAGCTATCCATAAATTCAGATATCCGTCCGATTAAGCCTTCCAACGGTTCGTTTTCTTGAAGTGATATATTAAAAACATCGCAAAACGCTTTGATAATCAAAAGTTTTTTATTGTTCGTTAAAAGATAAGGCATGTTTGAAGAAATAAGCTCAATACCTTTGAATTGAGGCATATTTTCTTCTAATCTGGCATAGGCATTGAATGAAATTTTATTGCCTAATTGAAAGACGGAGAGTTGTTTTTTAGTCAAAGCGCTTTGAACAAAACCCGTTATTTTGCCATGTACCATTGAAAGCACAGTGACAATTAATGATTTTTCACCATGTTTCAATATATTAACAATATAACCTTCATCTGATACTTGCATTTCAAAAACCTTTTTTATGATATATAAGATGGATGAAAAGTACCAATTTCGCAAGCATTTTTTTCATCTTGTCCAAAATTTCATTTTTTTATTTACAATTCCATTTTTATTTGCTATCCTATAATCATGATGAAAGAAATTTCATCAAGAACCGAGAGGTTCGGGGCTGTCAGAGGCTCTATGATAAGAGATACCGGAAATGGTATCCATTTTGGGTGCCTTTTTTTGGTATTTAAAATCCCCGCTTTGGTGGGGAGCTTGTGACGTATGTTCAGGTTTATCTAAAACTAAAGGTCATAAGAGTCATTTCTCTTATCATGATTTCTGAACTCCCCTGCCGCTCAATCGAGCGGATTTTCTTTTTCGTTCCTCGCCCTTTGAGGGGAGAGGTTAGGAGAGGGTGACAACAATAATATCAATATGAATTTTAAGGAGTTCAACTTATGAAAAAAACAGTTTTGATTTTAGCAATACTTGCAAGTTTTAATGCCAACGCGTGGGAAGCTTGTGGCACGGATACCAACGGCAATACGGCAAACTGCGAATATCAAATTATTGACGGCACATTAACGATTCGCGGTGTCGGTAATAATGGCAATATCGGAAGCTGGTCTAATGATACAGGAATATTGGCACCGTGGCGTGGAAAAAATGTCGAGAATGTTGTTATTGAAAACTCAATTAAGGATTTAGGACAAATGGGGTTTGTCTATATAAAAAGCCAAAATCCGATTACTATTCCCAACAGCATAACAACAATTGGCTATAACGCTTTTTTCGCTGCAGATACTTCGGAAATCATTATTCCTGATAGTGTTACGGATATTAGTAGTACAGCTTTTAATTGGTCTTCAATCAAAAAAATCGATATTCCGGATTCAGTTAAAATATTAGGCGGGTTTCGAGGAACAAATCTTGTTGATGTTGTTGTGCCGGATTCTGTCGAACGAATCCATGATATCGCTTTTTCGCACTGCTTAAATCTTCAAAGTTTAACAATAGGTGAAAATACTCAAATAAACCAAATTTTTGATTTTTATGATGAAGAAAGGTCTGAAAATCTTGAAAATCTCAAAATTTACTGTACCGGAGACACAGCAAAATGCGATGCCAATCTCGAAGCGGCAGGTTATGGCGAGCTCAAATCAATCAAGGCGACAACAAAGCAAGTCAACGGCGTAACCTACGTTTACGACAATAAAGGAAGACTTGTCACAACATCAGGCAAACGCAAAGAAAAGCGCATCTACACCATCGATGAGGCGAATATCGTCGCGGGCAAAGTTAATTCGGTCAAAATCAGGTATCGGTAAATTTTTCCTGTGTATAAGTTTGTGAACAAGTCTACTTGAAACTTGCGAATCATAAAAAGTTAATTAATAGTTAACAAAGAGATTTTACAAGGATTGTTCACTATGGAATATGAACCGGATTATGTCACACTTTCAACCGATAACATTGTTGTTTCGGCCTGTCAGGGATTGATTGAAAATGACGGCGATTATTGCGCTTATTGCTTAAAAATTGAAAATAATTCGGATACCCCTATTCAGCTTTTGGGCAAAGATTTAAGCTTGACGGATGAAAACGGTAACAGCCTTATTTTTACCGATCATACTTTTAAGGGTGAAATTTTGGATTTATACCCCGGTGAATATTTTGAATTTGAAGACGTGATGCCCGTGAACACCGGATCGGCTGTTTTATACGGAACTTGCCGCATTATCAAGGCAAACCACCTGCAAGACATCAAAATCCCCGTTTTGGAACTTTTTTCGAACAAAAACGCACCCTCTGTCGTTTTCAACTGAATTTTTGCACGGCAGAAATCAAATCTTTCAAAACCTCATCAGGTGTTTTTGTAAAATTGAGGACTATGTTTTTTTTAATCAGCGCACATTTTTGCTTTGTATGCGCATAAAGGCAAAACGGCGTTTGAAAATAAGCACCATAAAGCATAGAATCGTCAATATGAACATCAACTTGATGATCAAAACAAAATTTTGCTTTTGCCCTATTCCAAATTTCGTTTTCTACAAAAAATGACCCGTCCTCATAAAAAGTGACCATATTTTTGCCCTTAAAATAGTCTAAAAGCGAAAAAATATCCGTATATAAAATATCGTGCACTTTTGCAAAAGTCTCAACATCGCATTTTGCGCCACCTGTGACAATCACGATTTTGATATCTTTTTTGAACGCCTCTTTCGTAAAAGCAGAAAAAAACGATGGATTAGCGTTGATAACACCATGATAATCAATGCCGATTTTCATTTTCAATCCTCCTCAAAAAGCTCTTTTACAGAGTTCGGGCTTAAGAGTGAGAGCGGATTGATATCAATCTTCGGCTCATCAATCGTATCCGTGATGGTATAATTTGCCGCAAAAATCGTACCATCTTTGCCGGCAAGCATTTTGCCCAAAAGCGGAATTTTACCCACCATCGAGTTCAAACCGTATGCCGGCGAAATAATACCCTTAATATCAATATCTTCCGTCACACGATTGACGTATCCTGTCGCAGTTAAACCAATGACATTGCCGAACATCTTGGCATCGTTGATTTTTAATTTTTTGTTTTGATAAGTAAACGGTGCGTCAAAATGCGAAAAAACAAGCCCGTCACCTTTTAATAAATCAAGCATCCCCGAAAAAGAGGCAACTGTCAATAATTTCGCCAAAAGCGGCGTGTTGCGAATTTTGAAATCACGCAATTTAGCATGACCGATAAATTTTTTGTATTTATCACGTTTGGCTTCTATCTTCAAAATGCCGCCGCTCATATTCTGATAAAGTCTTAAAACCTTGAGCGTACTGCCGGCGTTATTGCTTTCAATCGTCAAAAAGTGTTCGCCGTTCGGACGCGGTGCATAATCCAAATTAAGCTTAATCGACCTGTCAGAACCATAATTGCCCACCATATGGACTTCTTCAAAACCGATGCCATGTTTGATATTGGCGCTGCCTGAAAAATTTTTAATCGGTGTATCCGGATTGGTCCACAAATTGTCGACGGAAACAAAAATGTCCGTATCCGGCAAATCTTCAACCCCGTCATCATCATTTCCCGCATCAGAAGTCTTGGCTTTTTGTTTTTGCTCATCTTCACGTTTTGCAAAAAGTTCCGTCAAATCATAGCTATTGCCGCTGACACTGAACTTAACGTGTTCTTTTTTTGTATTGGAAAATGAAATTTCAGCCTGAGCAGATGTCTTCGGTCCCTCAATTTTTGAAATATTAATTTTGCGAATATTTTTACCCTGATTGTCCAACAAAACACTGCCTTTGAGCATAAAATCCCGATGGGTTAACTCAAAAAGAGGAATATTTTTCAGTCTTGCGTCCGCCAAATCGATTTTTGCCTTAATCGTCCCGTCCTCATCCTGTTTTTTTGAAAAGCCCAAAAAGTCATAATCAATTGCCATATGCTTCAAATCCGCACTGAGATCAATCGTGGTTTTGTTATCTTTTTTTATCAAATCGGCATTAACAAAGGCATAACCCATCACGTACGGTTCTTCAATAAGGGCATGTTTAATTCCGAAAATACCGGCCGCTTTTTGGTCATATGTAAAAGCAAAATGTCCCTTGCTTTGGATATTTTTTCCAAATGTATGATTATAAGAAAATTGAACGGGAAGTTTTTCAAAAACAGCATTACCCTTGGCGTCAAGCCCGTTTTCGTTGATATGAAGGTCAATGCGTGAAGCCGTTAAATTTTTGCCGTCAAATGCATTTTTTAAGGTTACATCACGCAAAACGGCATTTGTTTTAACTTTTATATCTTCAGGTTTTAAGTCTTCATAAAGTTCAAAATTTAAGTTCAAATCTACATTGACATCACCTTCAATCATATCAGGCTTAATACCTAATTCATCGGCAAATTGAAGCGGCGGATGATTGATGTATAAAAGGGCATCTTTAATCGATGTATCACCTTTGATGGTGATATCGATATAGTTGTTAAATTTATCGAGATCATAGAGCTTAACACGTCCAGAATCGAGCAAAATACCATCGGAGACACCTTTATCAAGAGTCAAATCAATAATGCCTATGTCAAAAAGCGCTTGACCATAGACATGATTGACTTCAGGCATACCTTCAAGATATGAAACAGTACCGTCATCAATCCCTGCCGTGCCCTTTAACTTTGTCAGCTCGATGTTTTTTGTTTTTTTATCATATGCCCATGTAAACGAAAATGAAGCATCTTGGTATTCACCTCCGTAAAGATTTTCTTTACACCAAAGCCAAGCCGGCTCAGCATAATATCGCGGCCAAAATTTTGCCAAATCGTCCATTTTAAGCTTATTGATATCTGCTGAAAGTTCTATTTTAAAATCATCAAGCGATTTTTCAAAAAAATATTTTTTATAACCGTAAATAGATGTTTTAAGCAAAACTTTTTGTGCGCCGGTTGAGAGCTCTGCCTTGCTCAGTTTAATAACATCCAAACCGCCTTTAATGTCGCCGCTTAAATTAAAAGAATCGATTTTATAATCAAAGTGCTTGTTATTCTCAAATTCTATCGTACCGGCACCGCCTTTTAAATCAAATGCTATGTTTTCAACGGCAGTATCAATATCTTTGAGCAAATTTTCAGGATTGGAAAGTATATTCTTAAAATCGATATCGGCATTGATTGTACCATCAAGCGGGATATCTAAGTTTGAAATGCCCCCGCCGATTTTTTTGATAAAATCAGAAACGACCAAATCAGAAAATTGTGCACTGATTTTTATTTTTTGAGAAATTAAATCATATTTGGCCTCAGCGCCCAGTGTGGCCATTCTGTCACCCAAGTCAGCAACACCATTTGCCGAAAGTTTGAGATTTGTCAGCCCCCGCGTGAAATTTAAATTAGTGTTTGAAAACAGCCATTTTCGTCCTAAATCAACTTCATGAAATTCAAGTGAGGCATTTTGTATGTCAATTTGTGTGATATAACTTTCCGGATAGATTTTGTCTTGAGCATTAAATCTATCCAAAAATCGATTGAAACTGTTGAGATAATATTCTGCTTTTCGTAGATTAATCTCATTTTCTTTATCTTTTTGGATACCATAGGTTGTAAAAACAAAAAGTTCAGGATTTCTGACAGTAATGGTGCTCGGTGCAATCATACCTTGTAAAAGAGCTCGAATACTGAAAGACAAAAACATTTTTTTTGTACTCACACGCAACGTATCATCATTTTTTTTCAAGACAACGTTTTTAGCGATAATTTTGACCGGTTGAATCGAGCGTACAAGCTCTATATTAACCTCTCCGACGTCAAGAGAAAATTCTGTCTGTCTTGAGTTTAAGGCCTTGATGATATAGGGTTTTAAAAACGGAACTGAAATCGGCCCCTGGTACAATACCCAAAAGAAGATTATAAGCGATATCAGAATAGATACCCCGAGATAATCTAAAATTTTGCGTATGTAATAATTTTTTCTCATTGCTCTGCCTTTTTCTGACCGAGATAAGCCAAATAACCCGATAAAAACAAATCAATATCTCCGTCTAGGACGGCTTTATCATCTGATGTTTCAATGCCTGTGCGTAAATCTTTAACCAAACGATAAGGTTGTAAAACATACGATCTGATCTGATATCCCCAACCATTATCACCCATATTATCGCGCTTTTGTTTTTGTTCATCCGAACGCTTTTGAAGCTCGATTTCATAAAGCTTGGCTTTAAGCATTTTCCACGCTGTATCGCGATTTTGAAATTGTGATCGTTGGCTTTGGCTTTGTACAACAATACCGGTCGGAATATGTGTAATACGAACGGCTGAATCGGTTTTATTGATGTGTTGACCACCGGCACCCGAAGCCCGATATGTATCAATTCGGCAATCTTTTTCGTTGATTGTAATATCAATATCGTCATCAATAACAGGATAAACATCAACAGAGGCAAAGCTTGTGTGTCGTCTTGCGTTGCTGTCAAAAGGCGAAATGCGCACCAATCTGTGCACACCGCTTTCTGATTTAAGCCAGCCGTAAGCATTGTATCCGCTGATTTTAATGGTCACTGATTTAAGACCGGCCACATCACCTTGTGTTTCTTCTTCATATGAAACTTTATACTGATGCTTTTCAGCCCAGCGCGTGTACATACGAAGCAACATTTCTGCCCAATCCTGAGCTTCTGTACCGCCGCTGCCGGCATGAATTTCCATATAGGCATCATTTTTATCTGCCTCTCCTGAAAGAAGCGCCTCAAGTTTTTCTTGATTTGCCTGATTTTTAAGCTTTTCAAAATCAGCCAAAAGCTCGGCTGTCATATTTTCATCATCTTCATAAACAGAAGCCATTTCAAGATTATCATCAAGTGTTTTGAGCATATTTTGATAATTTTGAAGAGCATTTTGAAGATGATTTTTTTCGCTCATCAGCTTTTGCGCCTTTTCCGGTTCATTCCATAAATCAGGTGCCTGACTTAAAGCCTGTAATTCTTCCAAACGAATAAGCGCATTATCATAGTCAAAGAAACCTCCTCAGCAGATTGAGTGTCTGCCTGATTTGGTTTGCTATATTTTCAATTTCCGCATTCATTTCTTTTCCTTAATATTCACCACCAAGTTGAAGACCGGTGTCGTTTTCTGTATCTAATATAACCTCTTGTCCGTCATAACCAATGGTGCGCTGTTTTGTATTGTCAAAATTATAATCCGGTTTAATGGCCTCAATAATCACAGTTTCATCAGATGGTTTTGAGAGTTTGCCTGTCTTAGGATTGATGCGCACAAGCTTAATGCCTTTAGGCATTCTGAAATTTGAATCCGGAACATCTTTTAAGGCATTTTGCATAAAATCGTAAAAAATCGGCAGTGCGGCAGAAGCACCCGTTTCGACACGACCCAAACTGACAGGTTCATCATAACCGACATAAACACCTGCAACCAAATCAGGCGAAAAGCCGATAAACCAAGCATCTTTATTTTCGTTTGTTGTACCTGTTTTGCCTGCCAAATGCTTATTCAAAGCCCTTAATCTGGCGCCTGTTCCGCGAATAGCCACACCCTCTAATATTGAAATCATTTGATAATTTGAAAGCGGATCAATGATTTGTTCTCGCATATCGGGATGTTCAGGCGGCAGTTGATGTTCAAAATGCGCCGGGTTGCAATCTGTGCAATCATATGTGTCATGTTTATAAATCGTTTTACCCGTGCGGTCTTGGATACGTTCAATCAAATAAGGCGTCACCTTTTTTCCACCGCCCGCAATAATGGCATAAGCTGCCGTCATATCCAAAACTCTGGCGGCCGCAGCCCCTAAAGATGAAGACAAATATTGAGGCAAATTGTCATTGATACCGACACGCTTTGTCATTTCAGCCACTTTATCCATACCGATATCCTGAGCCAAACGAACGGTCATCAGATTTTTAGACTGTTCTATACCTTGACGAAGCGTCATCAGACCATAAAATTTCTTTGAATAGTTGACCGGCTTCCACTTTGGCAAGCCCGCTCCTTGGTCCAAAACGAACGGTGCGTCCAAAATCAAATCATTGGGCGAATACCCCATTTCAAGCGCAGTCAAATAAACAAAAGGCTTAAATGATGAACCTGTTTGCCGGTAAGCTTGAGTTGCTCGATTGAATTGTGATTTTTCAAACGAAAAGCCGCCGACAAGTGCCAAAACTTTCCCTGTATTAGGGTCAATCACAACCATACCACCTTCAACATCAGGAATTTGCCTTAAACCGTAGGCCTCATTTTCTTCACGCTTTTCAACATAAACCACATCACCGACATTCAAAACTTTAGAAACATCTGTCGGTGTTGCGCCTACATATTTATTTTGAAGCGCGGGTTTTGCCCATGCTATATCTTTTAAGAAGATTTTTCCCTGACTTTGATTTTCAAGCTCAATTTCAGCAAAGTCTTTTTGAACTTTCAATACAACGGCTTTTTGCCATGAAGGCTCTGCCCCTTTGGTTAAAGCTGTTTTTTTCAAAGTTTCACGATAATTTTCATCAATGGTGATATTCTTTTCAGCACCACGCCAACCATGGCGCAAATCATAATCCATTAACCCTTTTCTAAAAGCTTTTGTTGCCATTTTCTGAATCTTTGGATCAATTGTCGTCCTGACAATCAAGCCGCCCTCATATAACGCATCTTCGCCCAAGTTATGCACAATTGTTCGGCGAACTTCTTCGCTGTAATATTCTCCATCTTTCAAAAATCCGTTTTGACGATTGACAACTTGAAGCGGTTTTTCTAAGGCATTTGTTGCTTCATCTTGGCTGATATAACCATCTTCCGCCATACGACCGATGACCCAGTTTCGGCGGGAAACAGCCGCATCATAATGCCTTTGAGGATGATAATTATTCGGACCTTTGGGCAGTGCCGCCAAATAAGCGATTTCTTCAATCTCCAATTCATCCAAAGATTTATCAAAATAGTTGAGTGCGGCGGCCGCAACACCGTAAGAACGATTGCCGAGATAAATTTGGTTTAAATAAAGCTCTAAAATATGATTTTTTGTAAAAGCTTTGTTCATACGATTGGCAAGTATGGCTTCTTTAATCTTTCGGATATACGAAACCTCAGAAGAAAGCAAAAAGTTTTTGGCAACCTGCTGTGTAATGGTCGAAGCACCGGCAGGGCGTCTGCCTTTGCCGAGATTTTTCAGATTACTCAAAACGGCGCGCTCCGGAATCTTGTCAATCGGCACAAATATACGTTTTTCCGCGGCATATTCCATAAGAACTTGTCCATCGCCTGCAAAAAGGCGTGTTGTTACAGGCGGCTCATATTTTGCAAGTTGCATATAATCCGGCAAATCATTGGTTATTTGCTTAAAAAAGAGGGTAACTGCAACTAAGGCAATCATCAAAAAAAACAGACCTGCGCTGATTAGTGCGGAAAAAAACTTAAACATCGTCACTCTTTATTATCTTAAATTTTCCTTAACATACAAAATAAATATTCGAAAATCAAATATTTTTTTTAACTTTTAACCTGTCTGATTGGATAATATCGGATGGCTTGTATTCTTGCAAAAAATGCTTATTTTTGTTCGTGAAAGGATAAAAAAAGTGAAAAAAACAACAAAAACAACAAAAAATGCACCTGATTTTCATATCACAGATTTTGAAGACGATCGTTTGATTAAGCCTCAAACAGGCGGTCTTGATATTATTTCATCCGTCAATTGCGATATGTATGATTTCGGACAAATGGAAGATTTGCCCGACAGCGATCGTGCAATGATATCTCCCAATCAACGGTGTAAAGAATATCACTAAATCAGCGATACCTAATACTGAAGATATTTGTTTTGCCTGCGACTGCATTAGCCTCATCGACGGTATAGATGCGCTTTGGAATATGGTTACCGGCGGCTAAATCAGCCATCGAGGCATAGGTCTTTCCACCAACATTGAATTGGTTGTTTTCAATTTTGTAAGAAATAATGCTTTCTTGAGAAAAATAAACAGGATTGGCATAATCATCATCGTCATCACTGTAGCAACCATCTCCATCATAATAATAGCCCTCTTGACAGGCTTTTACAAAGCGACCTGTACAATTTTGACCTTCAGGACAATAAATTTTTTCAATATTGCTTCCTAGAAATGCCCATTCTGAAATACCCGAATCATCATTTTCGGAAAAATACGAATCAGGTAAAAGAACATCTTTTAAACCTGCCACTCCATAAAAAACAGTGTCTCCAATCGTTTTTACACCTGTTAAATCAACGCTTGTTAAATTTGTACCGTAAAAAGCATTATTTTCTATTGTTTCGACACCGCTTAAATTGATATTTATCAGATTACCGGCACCAGAAAAAGCACTGTTTCCGATTGTTTTGACAAAATCAGGAATCGTCACCGAGGTTATGTTGTTGTTATAAAATGCACTACGTTCGATTGAAGATATTGTCCCTGTTACGACGACGTTTTCAATGCCGTCAAATCGAGTATCTTTTTTGTTACCGAATACATAATAGCCTCTTGAATCATAATTGGGCGAAAAAGCCATTTGATTCACAGTTGCACCTGTCCCGGTTCCGGTAATGGTCAAGGTCTTACCATCTTCGGAAATGGTGTATGAACACCCTGTACCGCATGCATTCGCGACCCCCGCATTACCCGCCGTTCCAGCATAGGCATTTGCCATACCTAAAGCCGCGCCAAGCATTAATATAAATATAAATTGACCATATTTCATATTTTTTCTCCTGTTTTTCTCTTTTTTCATCATAGAGGGTTCTTCATCGTCATTTTGAGCTTGTCTCAGGATCTCTTTAGATCCTGAAATGAATTCAGGATGACGGCGTTTGATTCTGCCATGACGAATTCTTGTTAACATCATTAAAAAAGTCGCACCTTAAAAGAGCGACGGGGAGTTAACGAATCATATAGTGGAAATGACTTCTGTGGTCTTTAGGTTGAAACCCTGTACATTCACCGCAGACTCCCCGCTCATAACTCGGGGATAAAGTCGTTTTTAAAAATAAAAAACAACACCGAAACAGTGTTATCTTCACTGTCCACTATCAAAAAGCTCGTTAAAGCCCCGCACCCTATCAGGGTACTTGATAAGAAAACCTAAATTTCCCTATCCAGTTTTGATTGTTGCACAACATATATCACAAGTCAAGCAAAAAATATGCTATTGTTAAACCAAATTTAAATCAAACCCTGCATATCTGTTGACATTTGCTTTTTAAACGATTATGCTCCTTAAAAATTAAAAAAAGGAAAAAACAAAAGCATGGTTCGCGTCGTTACTTTCGGTTGTCGGTTGAATGCATTTGAATCTGAAGTGATTAAAGAAAAACTTCGGCATTTTTCGGATGATCTGATTATCGTCAACACCTGCGCCGTTACGGGCGAGGCTGAAAGGCAATGCAGACAAGCCATCCGAAAGCTCAAAAAAGAAAACCTTAAAGCCAAAATTGTTGTCACCGGTTGTTCTGCCGAAGTGCACGCCGATTCTTTTGTAAAGATGAGAGAAGTTGACCTTGTTTTAGGCAACAAAGAAAAAGCCGATATCAAAAAATATTTGGTATTTGATAATGTGCTCAAAAAAAAGGTTGACGGCATTATGACGGATGATAATGTTGACAGCTATATGATTACGGGTTTTGAAGGACGACAAAAGGCTTTTGTACAAGTTCAGCAGGGTTGCAATCATCGTTGTACGTATTGTATTGTACCTTTTGCCAGAGGCAAAAATCGTTCGGCTGAGCCGCAAAAAGTGGTTGAACAAATTAAGCTTCTTGTTCAAAAGGGTTTGACTAAAATCTGTTTGACGGGTGTTGATTTATGTTCTTATCAATATGGTCTCGCTTTTCTGACGCGCTCAATTTTACAAAATGTGCCTGAGTTGGAAGAACTTTCTTTCGGTTCGCTCGACCCCGCCGCCGTTGATGATGATTTGATTGATTTAATCGGGCAAAACAAAAAAATATTGCCGTTTTTTCATCTTTCAATACAATCAGGCGATGATACGGTTTTAAAAAAGATGGCGCGACGGCACAGAAGACAAGATGTGATTGATTTGTGTGCCAAAATCAGAAAAGTGCGCCAAGATGCCACATTCGGTGCCGATTTTATCTGCGGTTTTCCGTATGAAGACGACGAAGCTTTTTTAAATACATGTCGTTTGGTTGATGAGGCCGGAATTGATAAATTGCATATTTTTCCGTATTCCGAACGTGCGGGAACGGCCGCGGCTTTGATGCCTCAAATTGATATGCACACACGCCGTCTTCGGGCAAAAATTTTAAGAGATTTAAGGAAAGATAACAATGATTAATTTTTTTCAAAAATTAGGACTGGGCTTAAAAAAAACATCGGACAAGATATCAAGCGGCTTAAAAGATATCGCCTTTAAAAGGCATATTAACAACGATTTATTGGATGAGCTTGAAGAACTTTTAATAACAGCCGATGTCGGTATTAAGGCAAGCCGTCAAATCATTGAGGCTTTCGGAGCCAAAAAATTTGATAAAGAAATCACGGAAATCGAGATTAAAGAAGCCTTAGCCGCAGAATTTACAAATATTTTAAAACCGCTTGAGGCCTCTTTTGAACCCGACAGTCACTGTCCCTATGTCGTTTTGATGGTCGGGGTCAATGGTGCAGGCAAAACAACAACCATCGGCAAATTGACTTCTAAATTGACGGCAAAAGGCAAAAAGGTAACGATGATTGCCGCTGATACATTTCGCGCCGCGGCCGTAGAACAGCTTGAGGCTTGGGCATATCAAACAAATGCTCATCTCATTAAAGGGACGCCGGGGTGCGACAGTGCGGGGCTTTGCTATGACGGTTTAAATGAGGCCGTCAAGCGCCATGATGATATTGTTTTTATTGATACGGCAGGACGTCTTCAAAATAAAACAGGCTTAATGGATGAACTTAAAAAAATTGTCCGTGTCATTCAAAAAGTGATACCATCCGCCCCGCATTTAACCCTTTTGACATTAGATGCCACAACGGGACAAAATGCGATTGAACAAGTTGAGGTTTTCAAAAAACTGCTTGATGTTGACGGTCTTGTTGTTACAAAGCTTGACGGATCGGCTAAAGGCGGCATATTGGCCTGTGTTGCTATGGAGACCCCTACCCCCGTTTATTTTATCGGCGTCGGCGAGCATACAGAAGACTTAGATATTTTCAAGGCCGAAGATTACGCCAAAAACCTGTTCGGATTATAAAAAAAACTCGATTCGCATCATTGGCAAAGGAAAAGAGATTCTTTGTTGATGAGTATGATGAACTGCGTTGGGGCAATCTCGTCCTTACGGTCATTGGAGCCATTTTGGCTCTTGTCGTCATTTTTGGCAGTTTTACTGTCATTAACGCCGAGCAGGTCGGTATCCCTGTTACATTAGGTAAGGTGGGCAACACGCCGCGGTACGGGCTCACGATGAAGTGGCCTGTCATCACGAAGTGTGTCAAATTCGAAAAGACCACCCAAAGGATGAGTCTGACGGATCAGACCTACACCAAAGACCTCCAGCCGGCTGAGGTGAAGTACACCTTCACCTATAAAATCGTATCGGTATGGGAGCTATGCAAAATATCAAAACTTTAACAAATGTCACTTTTGAGGAGGGTTCAAAATTAGAATCTATCGGTTCCGTTAGAATCTATCGGTTCCGGCGCATTTAACAATCTGCCGAATTTAACAGAAATTAATATTCCTCAATCTGTCAAAGTTTTGGCTTCAAATACTTTTAATCTATCCGGTATAAACAGTATTGTTTTAAATGATGCCGTTGCGGGTAAAACAAACCCGTTCAAAATCAGGTATCGTTAAAAATTTTCGGCGCTGGAACAAAATCAGCGCCGATATTTTTATTAAATTAATTATTTTTTTGGTTCAATGCTTTCCACTCAAACCACTTGGCGATTTTCAAAAATCTGAAATATGCATAAGATGTTGCCATCCAAAATCCGCATGTGCCATACATACAGTAGCGACGCATAAAGTAATAAAACAAAAACTGCCGCGGCATTTCCGTATAAAGGCGAAGTTTTGAATATTTTTTGTTTTTCTTTAGCGCAACTTTAACAAGTTCATCCGTATACATATTAAGCTTAAACCAAAGCTGTGTAAGCGATACATATGAATAATGCCAAACTTTTGACTTGAGCTGTTCGATTTTGCAATCTTGTCCCCAAACAACCCTGTCATGCGTCAAGTCATCCGGCATATCAGCCTTCTTGCGGTTGTATAAGCGAACCTGGTTGTACGTCTTTGCGAGCAATCTCGGCTTTTTGTCACCGGGAAGCATATCGCAAATCCGCATTTTATAGGCATCTGCCGTCGGATTTTTTTTCAGTGCCTTTATCTCAGCTATCAAATCATCTGACAAAACTTCATCGGCATCAAGCGATAAAACCCAATCATTTTGGCATTTGTTTTGGGCAAAATGCTTTTGGGACGAGATATTTTTCCACTTATGAAAAATAAATTTTGCACCATTGTTGAGCGCGATATCCTTTGTTTTATCCGTACTGCCGCTGTCAACAACAATAATTTCATCAGCAATTTGACGCGCAGCCTTCAAAGTCTTATCAAGACGTTTTTCTTCATTTAATGTCACGATATAAACAGATATTTTAACCATTTAAAATTCCTCCAAAACAGCGGCAAGTTCTTTGGCTTTATCAATATTAAACATAGCCGTTTGATGAAAACCGGCATCAACATGAACGATTTCACCCGTCACGGCCGCACCTAAGGGCGAAAGCAGTGCAAGCGCCATAGACCCAACCTCATCTTGCGTCACATTACGGCGAAGCGGTGTATTGAGCTCATTGTACTTCAAAATTTTCTTAAAATCACCGATACCTGATGCGGCAAGCGTTTTAATCGGACCGGCAGAAATCGCATTGACACGCACGCCTTGTTTACCCAAATCTGCGGCGGCATATCTGACGGATGCCTCAAGTGCCGCTTTGGCAACACCCATGATGTTATAATTGGGCAATGATCTTTCAGCCCCGAGATATGTCAAAGTTAGAACCGCACCGCCCTCGTTTAAAATCGGCGAGGCGCACCGACAAGCCTCTATAAATGAATAGCATGAAATGTGCATCGTGTTCAAAAAGTTGTCAAGCGTCGTATCAATCGTGCGACCTTTTAACTGATTTTTATCCGAAAAAGCAATAGCATGTACAACAAAATCAATATTGCCCCATTTTGAAGCAAGTTCCTTAAAACAGGCCTCAACAGAGTTGCTGTCCGCCACATCGCATTTGATTAAAAGACTTTCATTTTCAAGTGCGTCAGAAAGCGGTTTAACACGCTTTTGTAAAGCCTCATTCTGATAAGAAATGGCAAGTTTTGCACCTGCGCCGTCCAAGGCTTTGGCAATCCCCCAAGCGATGGAATGATCGTTTGCAAGCCCCATAATGAGGCCTTTTTTACCTTTCATCAACATGATAAAAAAATCCTTAAAAGTTGCATTTAAGGATTTTTTTAGCCGATTTTAAGGCCAATGTAAACACTTTTGTTGAAGTTATGTTATCTATACATTATCTTGAAAGAATTAACCTTTCCCGTAGCTTGATTAGCCTCATCGACGGTATATATCAGTTTTCTGTTAGCCAACCATTGGTTGTGCAAATAGTCTTCATTATATTTGGTTTCTCTCCGGACGAACCGACCATTATATTGATAACTCAAAACATTGCCGTATTTATCGAGCGTAACATCAGAAAGCGATTTCACACGACCATTTTCCTCACTACGTAATTCGTACTTACCACCGTCCTGATGCATAAAAAAAGATGTTTTAGCATACGTGACAGGTCTACCATTTGCATACTCTTGATTTACAATATATTGACCAGTATAATTAGCAGTACTATCAGGTTCTCCGCTTTCTATGGAAGTTGCTGAATTATAAGTATCCTTTGAGCTAAGAAACCCGTTTTCATAGTGAAAGACCTCTTTAGATGTTGGAGTACAGCCTTCATCATCGCAGCTCATGGGCATATAGCTCTGCAATATTCCGTCAGCATTATAAGTTTTTATATTATAAATATGCGTTGAGTTTTCGTCACAGATGCCTGATGTGCATTCTATTTGTGTTGTGATATTCGTTTCAGGATCGGTTTTATAATAGAAAGAACCTGAAATAGCATCAACAGAAGAACCTCTAAAGGAATCCTGACCATATCTGTCATATAAGGTAACTCCAGATACGCTACCATCAGAGTTATATTCCGTTTGCGTTCTTGTTCCATCCGGATGGTGATCAATAACAACTTTTCGACCGTTACCGTTAACATATGAATCGATATTATCAAGTGAGTTTATCTTTAACCAAGCCTTGTATGCTTCGGGCGTATTTCCTGAAGTATAACCACCGGAACCATTATCCTCAGTTGCCTGACTGGAAACATATTCCTGCCATGGTGTTAAGGGCGTTTCAGCACTCACATTCCCTGCATAAAACATCATTGCAATTGCTGCACTTAAGTGAAGTTTTTTCATATTTATTCTCCATCATTAAAACTAAAAAATTCCATCTTGAAAATTTCAAAACGGAGGAGTCGCAAAAACTGTAATAGCACAGATGAATTTATTCGTCGCAAGGCGCTTATCTCATTCACTCCTCTTCATAAGGAGATTATGCTATTAATGTGTTTTGCGAACACCGCAACCATTTTGGTTACGCCCTAAATTATCATACAAAATAAACTAAAAGTCAACCAAAAAATCATTTTCTTATAAATTTTTCTTGATAAACGAGGCAAAATGTATCATATTGAGCTCAAATTAAAAAAAATCGAAAGTGACTAAAAAAAATGAAACAACAACAAAAGAAAAAAGAAAGTCTGTTTGATACCTTAAAAACCATTATTTATGCGATTTTGCTTGCAATGCTCATCAGAAGCTTGTTTTTTGAACCGTTTCGCATTCCTTCAGGCTCAATGTATCCGACATTGGAAGTCGGCGATTATCTTTTTGTATCAAAATTTACATACGGTTACTCTCGGCATTCTTTTCCGTTTAGTTTAGCCCCGATTAAAGGGCGTATTTTCGGTCGCTTTCCGAAACGCGGCGATATTGTCGTTTTCAAATTTCCACAAGACAATCGCACTGATTTTATCAAACGCGTCATCGGTTTGCCCGGTGATACCGTTCAAATCAGCCGCGGCCGGCTTTATATCAATGATAAACTGATTGAGCGCGACTTTCAAAATAAATACATATTAAGTGAGTATGTTGTGCGTCCCGAAACATATCAGGAATATGTTGAAACTCTGCCCGAAGGCTTGAAACATCGTATTTTAGAGATTTCAGATTATGAAAAGCGCGTGGACAACACAAAAAAATTTGTCGTTCCCGAGGGGCATTTTTTCGTCATGGGTGACAATCGTGACAGATCTGATGACAGCCGCGTTCATGTCGGTTTTGTCCCCCAAGAAAATTTGGTCGGAAAGGCGCAATTTTTGTTTTTCTCACATAGCGATAAAGGCAAATGGTACAAGCCTTGGACTTGGCCGGCTGCCATTCGCTGGAAAAGGATTTTTAATCGCTTGAAGTAAAGGCAGGTCATGCAAGAGTTAGAAAACATTTTAGGCTATGACTTTCATAACAAAGCTCTTTTAGAGCAGGCTTTAACACACAGTTCGCTGACAGGCAATGTCAAAAAGAACTATGAGCGGCTTGAGTTTTTAGGTGACAGAGTTTTAGGTGTTGCCATGGCGCATTTGTTGTATTTTACTTTCAAAGATGAACCTGAAGGCGCCTTATCACCGCGCTTTGTTAAGCTTGTACGAAAAGAAACGGTGGCAGAAGTTGCGCTTGAACTAAGGCTCAATGAATTTATCAAAGCAAATCCGACAACTTTAGCCTTGAACGAAAACGTTTTGTGCGATGTGATGGAAGCCGTTATCGGTGCCATTTGCCTTGACAGCGGTTTTGAAACAGCTATCAAATTCGTCGATAAGCATTTCAAAAAACACATCGAAAAATCTGCTGAACCTGAACGTGACAACAAAACGATTTTGCAAGAAACGGCTCATAAATTTTTGGCTCAAACCCCTGTATATGAACTTGTCAAAAAAGAAGGAGCTGAGCATGATCCGACATTTTATGTCAAAGCCATGGTCAGTCAAGGCGGATCGGCTATTGGTATCGGAAAAACCAAAAAAGCGGCCGAACAAAATGCCGCCGCAGAGCTTTTGAAAATTTTAGAGGTCAAATATGGAAAAAAATGAGCCTCAAACACGCGCCGGGTTTGTCAGTTTAATCGGTGCGCCGAATGCCGGAAAATCAACAATTACAAATCATTTTGCCGGCTCTAAAGTATCCATTGTTTCACCAAAAGCACAAACGACACGCACAACCGTCAAGGGCATCGGTATTTTTGAAAACACACAAATCATTTTTTTGGATACACCCGGAATTTTTAAGCCCAAACGACGCCTTGACCGTGCCATGGTTGACAGCGCTTGGGGAGGTGTCAAAGATGCGGACATCGTCGCCTTGGTTGTTGATGCCAAACGCGGATTTGATGCGGAAACAAAAAATATCGTTCAAAAGCTTAAAGATGACAATATCAAGGCTCTTTTGGTACTCAACAAAGCAGATATTGTCAAAAGACAAAATTTGCTGACTTTGAGCGCTGAAATCAATGCTTTTTATGATTTTGAAGAAACATTTATGATATCTGCCTTGACAGGTGAAGGTATCGATGATTTTTATGCCTTTTTAGCGACACATTTACCCGTTTCGCCGTGGTTTTATCCCGAGGAAGAGATGTCTGATATGCCCCTGAAATTTTTGGCCGCAGAAATTGTCAGAGAAAAACTCTTTTTGTATTTGCATGATGAATTGCCCTATGCATTAACAGTCGAGCCTGAGTTGTGGGAACGCCGTCAAGACAATTCCGTCCGTGCCGAAATGACGATTTATGTCGAGCGTGACAACCAAAAAATCATTGTTTTGGGCAAAGGCGGTCAGATGATTAAAAAAATCGGGCAAAGTGCACGTCAAGAGCTTGAAGAAATTCTGGAAGACAGAATCCACCTCTTTTTGTTTGTCAAGGTTCGTGAAAATTGGGGTAATGACCCCGCGCGTTACAGCCCGTGGAACCTCAATTATAATGCTTGAAAAGTACATTAAAAAAATCACGCGTTATAAAAACGCGTGATTTTTTCTAGAATTTATAACGAACAGTCACACCAAATACCCACGACTCTTTATTAAACATATTAAAGAGGTTCTGCTCTTTTAAGAGCTGACCATCATTGTACGGATTCACCGAACGGATGTATCTTGCAAAAACAAGGATATCCGTGTTAGGGATGCTCGTTTGCAAAATATTCGTTTTAATCCATACTTCCGATCCAAACTTCCAACACCATTCGGTGTAGTAGTCTTCTTCAGGCTTCTCATCGTCCAGATCAAACATGGTGCCGGCAGATTTTCCTCCACCAAAGAGAAAATCGATACCAACACCTAAAGGATGCTCAGCACCGGCAGCAATGCCAAATTTTGCCATGAAGTCACAAGTGACTTCATATTTATCTTGGCGGTCAAACGCTGCAAGATAACCGACACTCCAGGCAAAGCCCATTTTATTAAGCTCAAGCCCGGCATCCGTTATTCTCCCCGGGACAAAGGTCAGTGTATAATCTATATTGAGACCGAAGCCCAATTTCGAGACTATATCTGACGCCCCGTCCACTTTCTTTGCCTGATCACTACTCATATCCGAATCCTCTGATGAGGGATCCATATCCTTGTCTTTGTTGGCATTTGTAGATATACCAACCTGTTGGTATATAAAATGCTTTTGGGCAAATTTGCTTTTACCTCGAATTGGCATGACAATCTTGCCGTTGATAGGATCCCACTTTTGGATGGGACTGTCTTCAGACATCATTTGCTGAACCAACTGTGTCAGCAAAGCGTTGGTCTGAGCCAAATCGCTCT
>CADAAN010000025.1 GCA_902785935.1 uncultured Pseudomonadota bacterium | reverse complement strand
TATCAAAAATATGAAAATAATCATTACGATCTATTCCATATAAATAATAAATCATATTTCCTTCCTTATCATTATTTGTGTTTTCCTTATTATCTATTACTGTATGTTCTATTAATGCTTTTGAACTTTCAGTTGAGTTGTCACCGAAAAATGCCAATGCGTGGAGCAGGTCGGGTGATGCCAATACACTTTTAAAAGCGGACAGCAAAGCTATGCTTGCATATCAAAATGTTTTGGCTTTGGCTGATGAAAATCTTTATCCGCATCAAATCGCTAATGCCAAAATGCACTTGGCCGATTTTTATGAAAATCAAGGCGATGGTAAAAAAGCTTCTGAGCTTCGCACAGAAAGTAAGCGCTATTATGATTTAATCGGAGTTAATGCTGATTTAAGCTCAAAAGAACAAGATATCATCACAATTATCGAACAAAATCAGGATCAAAATATGCCAACAACCGTTGCAAAATTACTTAATCTTTCTATACAAAAGCAAAAAGGCCGCAGTTATATTTAAGGTTTTGACGAATTTAAGAAGGCCGGCATATACCGACCTTTTTTATTTTACCTTAAGCGAACTGATATGTGTCATCATCGCTGGCAAGTCGACCGCTTTTAGTGTCACCGGCGGGCTTTCAACTATGTATTCTGTCATCAACGGGCGTGCTCCGCAAAGCGAAACCACTCCTGTTAATCCCCTTTGTTCTTCGTCATCTTCTCTTGATTCGTCATGTTGAACTTGTTTCAACATCGCATCAAAACATCGTCATTAGCGGGCTTGTCCCTTTGTCATCCTTTGGGAAAAGTCCTTTTGTCATGGCCGGAATTGTTTATTGTCATCCGCGGGCAAAGTCCCGCGGATCTCATCCTCATCGATACCTTATCTTGACCGAATTGACTTTGCCTGCAACTTGATTCGCCTCATCAATGGTGTAGATACGAATATCAGCACGCTCAGGCGCTGATGGTGTTTTAATAGTATTTTCAGTACCATCTGTGCTTTCGCCGCCATTAACAACATCTTGACTTACTTGTGTGGAACTTTCGTCAGTATTTGTTGTTGAAATTATTGCACGAGTTGCATAGCTTGTACCATTTGCCGTATCCCAAGCTTCTAAAATCTTCTTACAGTCGCCTATTGTACAAGATAGGTTAATATCGCCAACATCAAATACACCACTTGCATCCAGATATCTCTGCAAATTTTCGGCGCTACAGACCAAATCATTTACAACAGAACCATCAAATGCATTATCAGCGATATATGTTACAGAATCTGGAATAGTTAGATTCTGCAAAGGTGCATCAAGAAAAGCCCCATCTCCGATTTCTGTTAGAGAATTTGGTAACGATATATAATTTAAATATTGCAACCCCCTAAAAGCTTCCCCTCCGATATATTCAACATTACTTCCTATTTCAATGCTTCCTAAGGTAGTACCAACAAATGCCTCTGAACCTATAGATGTTACAGTGTCTGAAATTTCAGCATACGCTAATTTCGGTAGCTCATAAAAAGCCCCATCACTGACAGAAGTAATACCATGGTTGACGTATACTTCTTCAACCGAATCGCGATATGTATACCATGGACTTTCATCATAAAGACTATCATACATATCTCCTTGTCCTGAGATCGTTAATGTTCCGTTATCACTAATTTCCCAATAGCAATTGTCGCCACAACCATTTCCACAAACTATGGCACGTTCTCCTTGACAGTCTAACTGCTCATTATCTGCTTTTGTCATTGTGGTAACAGAGCAACTAAGCATTAATACGCATATAAATTTCCTGTTTTTCATAATTTTTTCTCCATTTTTCTCTTTTACCGTCATGCTGAACTTGTTTCAGCATCTGGATCCTGAAACAAGTGGAGCGCGACAAGCTTGCTCATCTTTGATTCCGGGATGACGATGTTCGTCAAGTTCAGGATGACGTTCTTATTGTTACGTCATTAAAAAAAATCCATCTTGAAAATTTCAAAACGGAGGAGCTATCAAACTGTAATCGCACAGCTTTTCTTATTCGTCACAAATGTGCTTATCTCGAAAACTCCTCTTTAAAGGAGTAAATGCGATTAATGTGTTTGATAAACACCGCAACCATTCTGGTTACGATTTGATTGTCGCATATTCATCTCAAAAAGTCAAGAAATATTTTTGAAAAGTGTATTTACAAGAAAATCAGATTAATTTTCCAAATAAAGTGTGCTTTTTTGATATTTTTTAAGTCCGGCGCGTATCAAAATACCAATCACGGCCGCAACCGGTACCGCAATCATCAGTCCTAAAAAGCCGAGCAAAACGCCTCCCGCCAAAAGTGAAAACATCACCCAAACAGGATGCAAACCGACCTTATCGCCCACAAGTTTCGGTGTTAAAAAGTTGCCTTCCAAAAATTGTCCTATTACAAAAACAACAATCACCGATACAATGTGAAAAAGATCGTTAAACTGCGAAAAAGCAAGCATCATCGCCACAACAAATCCCGTAATAGATCCGACATACGGAATAAACGAAATCAGCCCTGCAATAAAACCGACAAGTACCCCGAGTTCCAGCCCGACAATTTTTAAGGCAAGTGCATAATACGTACCCAAAATGACGCACACACTCAACTGCCCTCTGATAAAACCGGACAAAGCGCGGTCTATGTCCTTAAAAATTTTGCGAATGTCATCTTTTGATTTTCGAGGCAACAAATTGTCCGCTTTTTTAACAAACAAATCCCAATCACGCAACATATAAAAGGCCACGACGGGCGTAATCAATATGAGCGAAAAAACATTAAAAACAGCCATCCCGTTTTTAATCAGCCCTTGTACCAATTTGCCGCCGACCTGAAATGTTTGAGAAATGTTTTGCGCTAAATCGGCCTTAATTTGACCCGCATCAAATGACGGGAAATAGGCATGAAATTTTTCAAGTATCGGCTCCGTTTTTACGGCAAGTTCAGCAATATATTTCGGTGCCGCATTGATAAAAATCGCAAATTGATGACTGACCACATTTAATATCATTACAAAAAGCGGTATGGCAATAATAAGGATTATCAAAAACACAAGGATTGTTGCATATGTTCTTGAAATTTTGAGCTTTTCAATTTTTGTAGCCAAAGGATCAAAAAGATACCCGAGCACCAACCCCAAAACAAAAGGCAACAAAATAGAACGCAAAATATAAACCAATGCGCAAACAAACAAAAACAACATAAACCACATCACAAAATTGCTGTTTTGCCATAGATTTTGCAATGCATTTGTCGTTTTTTTTGTTTGAACCATGACTTAAAAATTCCCTTACTGTTGAATGATATAATGCCCATTTTCAAAAATCAAAGTCAACCCGTTTTCCTGCAAAGAGCGTTTTAATGTCTCAAGTGTGCCCGAAAACTCAATACCAAAGCTGACATCACCGCCGACCATGGCTCCCGTTTCTATTTTTTTGACTTCTGGCATGGTATTTAATTTTTTTTGCAAATCAAGCCAATCTTTAAGTTTTTTGTACGAAAACTGCACATTAATCTTGCTGCTGTATGAACTTTCCTCTGCATCTTTTTGTTGCATCATGTTGTAGATATAATCCACCATTTCCTGAACGGCCTTTTCAAACGGATCTTTTTCATCATCTGTCACAACAATACGTTTTTCAGGCTCATTATACGGCTTAATGACCAAAACAACATTATTGCCGCCGGCACGCACCGCATGAACAGTATAAATATTTTTTGCCCTGTTAATCAATTTAACCTTTTCAAAAACATCTTCTGACATATAAAAAGCATTTTCCGCCGTCAAAAATGCGCGGTTTGAAAGATTATCTTCAATCACGTTTATCGTCAGATTGCCCGCTTTGATGACGCCTTTTGAAAGCAAGACCTCACGCCAGATGTTGCCGTCTTCAAAAAGGACTTTGCCCGGATAAAGCGTATCGGCATAAGTCGGAATAATTAAAATATCCGCCGGCTTTGAAACAATTTCCATCATCTGATTTTCAAGCATGTACGCTTTCAAAAGTTCACCGTCGATTTTAATATTCAAATCGGCCATATACACATTTAAACCGCTTTTTTCGGCCACAACATCCGTTTCTTTGATAAAATGGATAAGCTGATCATCGGTCAGGTTATTTAATTTTTCAACATTTTCTTTTGATGTCAAACGCTCGGCAACCTTCAAAAAAGCTTCTCGATAAGCCGTTTTCATCGCATTTTCTTTGGCAAGCGCCGCATTTTCCGCCTCTTGATGCACCGAAACGCCGGCTTCAAAACTGACCTCGGCAAACGCTTCAGCGCAACATAAAAACAACCCAACTGCACATATATATAAAATTTTTTTCATCATCATATCCTTAATTAACATTTAAACACTTTCAATAATACCGCCGCCCAATACGTATCCGTCATCATCATAAAATACGGCAGATTGTCCTTTAGCCACAGCCTTTTGAGGTTGATGAAACGTCAATTTTGCCCGATTTTCAGGCAACATTTCAAAGTCTGCCTCAAAGGGCGTTTGTGAAGAACGAAGTTTTAAATAAAGCGTTGTTTTTTCATCTATTTTAGGTACGGAAAGCCACCTTAAATCATTTGCAATCAACGATTGTTGATACCCTTCCTCTTCATAACCTAAAACAACCTCATTTGTTTGAGCATTGAGTGATAACACATAAAGCGGTCTGTCCGCACTGACGCCGAGTCCCCTTCTCTGCCCGACAGTATAATGCCAAATGCCTTTGTGCTTGCCTAAAATTTTGCCTGAAGTACTGACAAAATACCCCTCTTTATCCGGTGCGCATAAAATATCATTGATATCTCCCGAATAAAAATCCTGACTGTCTTTTTTATCGCTGACTTCAAGTCCGTATTCTTTGGCAATTTGCCGAACTTCGTCCTTTGTATAATCCCCGAGCGGCATCAACACTTTTGAAAGCTGTTCCTGGCTTAAACGATAAAGAAAATAGCTTTGATCCTTTTTAATATCTTTGGCTTGTCTGATTTGATAGCGCGACAAAGACTCATTATAACTTAAACGCACATAATGCCCCGTCGCGAATTTATCAAATTCAACACCGGCGGCTTTTGCACCTTTTGGTAACGCCTCAAACTTGATGGTTGAATTGCAAACAACGCACGGATTAGGTGTTCGGCCCGAAAGATACTCACTCTTAAAATTCTCAAGCACAAGTTTTTGATATTCTTTGGTGCAATCAATCACATGATATTCAATGCCGATTTTATCACAAAGCGCGCGCGCTGTTTTGATATCCTCTTCTTCATGAGGAGAAAAACAGGCGTCTTTTGTATGCACCGAAGGCATCATCTTGAACTTTTCTTTATCCCAAATCGACATCGTCGCACCGACGACATCATAACCCGCTTTTTTAAGCAGGCATGCACTCACCGACGAATCGACACCGCCCGAAAGACCGACCAAAACTTTCATGCTTTATGCCCCCAAATTATGCTTAACCCACGGATATTTTTGAACAGCCTCATCATTAAGTTCTTTGCATTTGTCTTCAATCACTTTTTCAAGACGCGACATAAATGCTTTCTTATCTTCATGATCATGCACATCCATCGGCTCTAAAAATTCAATCACAGCCGTCCCGGGATATCTTAAAAACGAATTTTTAGCCCAAAACAGACCTGTATTAACCGCGACCGGTACAACTTTTAAGTGCAGATTTTCCGCCAAAAATAAAAATCCCGACTTATACCCTTTTGTTGTCCCCGGTTTGCAACGTGTCCCTTCCGGAAAAACGACGACGGGACGTCTTTCCGATACGATTTTTTTGACGTTTTTGAGCATATTTTTCATCGCTTTGGCTCCGCCTTTTCGATCAACAGGCACCATACCGTAAAAATACTGCGTCCACCCGAAAAACGGCATATACACAAGCTCTTTTTTCAAAACATATGTACATGTGGGTACAGGTTGCGTAAAAGCATAAGTTTCAAGTGCCGATTCGTGCTTACAGGCATAAAGCGCCGGAATGTTTGAAACATTTTCAAGCCCTCTGCATTCGATTTTAAGCCCCGCAATATGTTTAACGCACCAAAACACACTGCGCATCACGATTTTATCCCAAAGATAAATCGTGCCCTTGCGCGAAACGGGACCTATAAAAAGCGTCAAAACACACCCGATGCCCATCAACGAAAAAAAGCAGATATTTGAAACAAGTGAACGAATATAAATCATGATAGTCCTCTCTTAATAAATCAATTTCAATACAAGATTTTTGGTATAAGAAGCCAAAAATTTATGGTATTCCGATGCAATCAGCCAAAAACTTTTCGGTCTTTTCCACCAACGCTTTGAAACATTACCTGAATAAACAGGGTGCTCAATAATTTTTACCTTAGGATTTAAGCGCAATATCTCTTCTTTGCTACGCGGCATATGATAATATGATGTGACAAGCCTGATGGATTTGACATTGTTGCGTCGTATCATCTCACTGACCTCAATGGCATTTTCAATCGTATTTGTGGCATCTTTGCCAAGAAAAACATGCGACTTGTCATGTTCTATAAAGCTTTTGTTTTGTTTTTCAAGCGCTTTCAAATCCGTATCAGATCCGACACCTGAAATAAAAAGCATACCGGCCAAACCTTCATTATATAATCGCATGGCTTCCGCTATTCTGTTTTTGCCACCCGTTAAAACAACAACGGCATCTGTTTTTGAAATCTCATCTGTCTGATGTTTTCTGATATATTGTTGAAAAATAACAAATCCGCCAAGCCATATCAGTATCAGGCAATACATCAAAATCAGCAAATTAAAATGTATTTTTTTCATGTTACATCATCTCTTTTAATGTATGTTTGACACTTAAATACGAAGTCAGCATTGACAACACGGCAACACCGAATGGTAAGCATAAAAGCAAAAACCAATGCAAACCATCAAGTCTTGCTGATCCGATTAAACCTGTTTCAAGTCCTGAAGACAAATGCGATATAACACGCAAGCAAAGCATTGAAAAAAACATACCAATGAAGCTTGCCATTAATCCGACGATAAATCCCCTTTTGGCATATTGTTTGGCAATATAAGCGTCTGTTGCCCCCATAATATGCAATATTTCAATAATGTTTTGATGCACTTTTAGGCTTGTCGAAACCGCATACATAATTGAAAATACGGATGCCACCAAAACCATCGTTAAAACAAATATCGACAATGTTTTGAGTGATGTTGCGCTTTTGACCAACTGTTTGAGCCAAATCCCATGATTATCAATTGAGGCATAAGGTGCAATCTCTTTTAAATTGTCAGCAGTTTTTTCAAAATCAAAATTTTTACCATCATAAAGACGGACATCAATCAATTTTGCAATCGGTAAAGCATCAATATCCGCATTTACCCCAAGCCACGGCGCCATCAGGCGTTTGATTTTTTCTTCATTGACTGGAACAACTTTTTTAACTCCGTCCAAACCTTCAAAAAAGTGTACCACTTTACCGACGCGCAAAGCTTCTTCATCAGTTGAAATCGTTTGCTGTGAGGGCATAATTTGCACGGTCAATCCGTCAATAATATTACTATTCCATGTCTTAATCACGGTTGAAATCATAAAATATGCCGCAAGCGCAATTGAAAATAAAAAGACAGAAATCGCTGTCGAAATTTCCAAAAACAAATTAGCTTTATCTTCTTTTAAGGGTAATTCCGAATGATGTTTATGCAATAGTTTATTCAACATTTCTGACCCTCCTTAAAGCAGGAATAATCTTTAATTCTTTATTTTCCAAATGGATTTGAGGATAATTGTAACGCGCAATTATATCTGTACTGTGTGTCGCAATAACAACCGTCGTCCCGAGCTTGTTGAGTTCTACAAAAAGCTTCATTAATTTGAAGGCAATGTCATCATCAACGTTACCCGTCGGCTCATCGGCAAGCAAAATTTCAGGCCGATTAATTACCGCCCTTGCAATGGCCACACGTTGTTTTTCACCGCCCGAAAGCGTCGAACAAATCTTATCCATACTTTTATCGAGTTCCACCCACGTCAATAACTCTTTAACACGTTTTTTAATCTCGTTTTCACCCATGCCTCTCACCCGAAGCGGCACGGCCACATTATCATAAGCGCTCAAATGTTCCAAAAGTCTGAAATCTTGGAACACAACGCCGATTTTGCGACGCATCATGGCCATTTCTTCACGTCCGGCATAACCGATATTTGCCCCAAAGACGTTGACCGTCCCTTTGCTCGGCTTTAATGCCAGATACATCATTGAAAGCAATGATGTTTTGCCGGCGCCTGATTTTCCGGTCAAAAAATGGAAGGAACCTTTTTCGAGTGTTAAATTGATATTGCTCAAAACATCAGGCTCAACACCATAGCGTATGCACACATTTTGCATATCAATAATCGGCTGTGTCAAAATATTCTTATGTGTTTGCATAAAAAACCTCACTTATTTTTCATTAATACGGAGAATATACCAATTATGCATTTAATAAAACACTTTTTTTCTTTGATTCTATGATTTTTTTCACTTAATATACAGCAAAGGTTAAAAAATTGAGTCGAAGTTGATAAAATATGTTGATAAAATGTCCGAAATGCCAAGCTGTTTATAAAATCGGCGATGATGTTATCAAAGACGGCGGTCTTAAAATGCATTGCCAACAATGTGATGCAACTTTCAGAGCGTATAAAAAAGATGCTCTGCCGGAAGATTTTGATGAAGAGCAAAACAAAAAGAACGTGGCAAAACTATTTGAAAATGCTACAAGCGAAAACAATACCTTATTTGAGGATGAAAGAATGCCGGCTCCGTCTAAGATTCGCATTATGCCGGTTATTCGCTATAAGCAAAGCATCAATTATGTTTTGATTTTGCTTTTATTGTTTTTGTGTGTCGCCATACTCTATCTGGCACGTTTTGATGTGGTTCGCTACGCACCAAATCTTGAAAGTATTTATCAAAAATTTGGCATTGAAAGTGTTTATCTCGGCCAAGGTTTACAGTTTTCAAATTTAAGTATATCTCAAGAAGATAAGGACAGCGTTTCAAAACTCAAAATAACAGGGATAATCAATAATTTTTCAAAATATTTTGTTGATGTCCCGCCCGTTAAGGTCGTACTTTATAACAAAAACGGCAACAAAATTCTTGACACGACACACTATTTGCCGATAAAACGTGTGATGGCGTATGGTCGTTTTTCTTTTGAAATCGTCATCACAAACCCCAATCCCGAACAAAAAAATGTTCATATCACGTTTGCAAATAATTTATAAAGGAGAAAAAAATGTTACGTGAAGATATCCAAAATGCATTAAAAGAAGCAATGAAAAACAAAAATACTCTTGAAACAAATGCCGTGCGCATGATTATTGCCGGCCAAAAAGAAAAAGATGTCGATGCGCGAGGCAAAGGCAAGCCTCAGGCTGAAGATGCCGAGCTTCTTTCCATGATGCAAACCATGATTAAGCAACGCCGCGAATCGATTGACATGTTTATCAAAGGAGGCCGTCCTGAGCTTGCCGAAAAAGAAGAGGCTGAAATTAAAATTATTGAACGCTTTTTGCCAAAGCAGCTTTCAGATGATGAAGTTCAAACCGCTGTTAAAGCTGCAATTGCCGAAACAGGTGCTTCATCAATGAAAGATATGGGCAAAGTTATGTCTTCTCTTCGTGCAAAATATGCGGGACAGATGGACTTCGGTGCTGTTTCAGGCATTATCAAATCTCTTCTTTCATAACGGTTATTGATGCAAAGCGATTTACAAAAATTTTTGGATGAGCTTCGTTCTCGCCTTTCGGTTGCCGATGTTGTGGGCGAAAAGGTTAAGCTTGTACGAAAAGGTCGTGAATACATCGGTCTTTGTCCTTTTCACAACGAAAAAACGCCCTCTTTCACCGTTAACGAGGCAAAAGGATTTTATCACTGTTTCGGGTGCGGTGCACATGGTGATATTGTGCGTTTTGAGATGGATGCTAACGGTTTGCCGTTTATGGATGCCGTTCAAAAACTTGCTCATAAGGCAGGTCTTGTTGTACCTCAATTCAGTAAAGAAAATTCGCTTGAGCATCAAAAACGTCAATCTTTATTCGAGATTATGGAACTTGCCGTTTCTTTTTACGAAAAACAACTCAAAATGCCCATCGGCCAAAAGGGGCTTGAATATTTTTATCATCGGGGTCTTGATGAGGCTTTAATCAAAAAATTTCGTTTAGGCTATGCGCCGTCAAACAATGATTTGAAAGCTTATTTAAAATCGAAAGGTGTCAACGAATTTGATATGTCCGAACTTGGGCTGATTGTCACACCGCAAGAAGGGTCAAAACAGGCTCGTGACTTTTTTAAAGATCGCGTGATGATACCGATTTTTGACAAGCAAAACCGCCCGATTGCATTCGGCGGAAGAATCTTGGGAGACGGACAACCGAAATATCTCAATTCACCCGAAACAACCCTGTTTAATAAGCGCCGTATGCTTTACAATTATAACTTTGCGCGTGATGCCGGTTATGAAAATAAGCGACTTATCATTTGTGAGGGCTACATGGACGTTATCGCACTTGATAAATTCGGCTTTTCATACGCTGCAGCACCGATGGGGACAGCTTTAACCGAAGATCAGATTAATGAGGCATGGAAAGTCGTTAATGAGCCGATTTTATGTTTTGACGGAGACGGAGCCGGTATTAAAGCTGCTCTTCGTTCGGTTGACAGGGCTTTGCCGATATTAAAACCCGGGTATTCGCTCCAATTTATGTTTTTGCCAGATAAGATGGATCCTGATGAATTTTTGCGTGCCAAAGGTGCCGATGCATTTGAAAAACTTTTTGCAGACACGATGCCTTTGACAGAATTGCTGTGGCAAAAAAACACTCGAAACAAGCCCTCTGATACGCCGGAACGCAAGGCTTTGATTGAAAAAAACTTAAAAGAAGAAGTTTCAAAAATCAATGACAAAGACGTGCGCACATTTTATGCACAGGAAATGCGTAAGCGTATCTCAGAGGCTTATGGCATGCCCTTACGTGCGCAAACCAAAAAAACGCCGCAAAGCTATGCCAAAAATAAACAGCCTTTGGGCGATGTGGATTTGCGCTTTATATTAAGTGCGTTGATTTTGTATCCGCCTCTGATTGATGAATTGCAAGAAAAAATATTGATGTTTGATTTATCAAAATTCAAGTTTTTACCGTTGATGAACACTTTATTTGAACATGCACGTGAAATTGAAAACAATGATGAGGTGATGGCGCTTTTAAAAGACGGCGGCTTTGAAAAAGAGCTTTCTCTTTTGTGGGAAATTTCCATGATTAAAGCACAAAAAGCCGACATTTTTCAAATAAAAAAACAAATCAATCAACTTTTAAGAGGCATTCAAATCAAACAATTAAAGTATGATTTAAATGAAGCCAAAATCAAGATATCAAAGCCTGATGCATCACCTGAGGATTTTGAACAATACATGTCGCTTTATAATGAACTGAATACACTCATTAGCGAAAGCGATGAGGCATAAAATTTTCCTCGATGATATTTTTTTCTTTACAATCTTTAAAATTTATGGAATAATCAGAAACGGGTAGAAAGAGTCCGCTTTTTCTATCAAGTGCCCGAAAGGACGCGGAGTTTCACAAAACTTTTGTCTTACACGGTGAGGATAACACTGTTTTAAACGGGTGTTTTTTATTTTAAAACATCATTATCCCCGAAATTTGATTCGGGGAACTTGTAGCATATGTTCAAAGGTTTTAAATCTTAAAAGCTATAGGATTCATTTTGTAAGACATGATTTTGTGATTCCCCGATCGCTCCTTAAAAGGTGCGACTTTTTTAATGATGTTAACAAAAAAAACGTCATTCTGAGCTTGACGAACATTGTCATCCTGAACTT
This sequence comes from uncultured Pseudomonadota bacterium, assembly GCA_902785935.1. Taxonomy (GTDB): domain Bacteria; phylum Pseudomonadota; class Alphaproteobacteria; order RF32; family CAG-239; genus UBA1254. Next base: position 11,515 of record CADAAN010000025.1, on the reverse strand, counting down.
GTTTCAGGATCCAGATGCTGAAACAAGTTCAGCATGACGAAAGAAAATAGGAGAAATAATATGAAGAAACACAATTTTATTTTTGCTTTGCTTTTATTATCAAGTATGACACCTGTTGATAAAGCATGGGGTATAACACTTGTTCTTGAATATGACGGTCAAACAATTACTTTAGGAGATGAGCATCGTGAGCGATACGGCCAAAGAGAGGTTTGGGAGGATGGTGCTCTTAATGTGATATCTGAATGTGAATCCAGTAGCTCTTGCAAACAAACATTAACCAATAATGATGGTAGCACTCAGGTGGATATATATCAAAACAGTAAGCATATTTTACAAAACTCAGAAAAAACAGATGGGACAAAAGAAAGTATAACTTATCTTGATAATCAGTTGGAAGCATCTCATGTAATTGAAAAAACAGATGGGACAAAAGAAACATGGGAATATGAAAGTACCGGTGGTTATGGGTCTCGTCTGACAATGCACGGTAAAACAGATTCTAACGGAACGACAAAAGAAACATGGGAATATGATGGCTGGGATAAACGAATTTACAGTATATATGGTGACGATCAACTTGTTGAAAGGAAAAGTGAGGGCGATTTTGGTGGCGACTTTGAAACGATTTCATACGAAAAATACGAAAATGGACAATTGGTTGAAAAAGGTTATCCTGCTGAAGATGCAATATTTATAGATGATAGTTGCGCTTGCGGAAACCCTGTTTATGCCTCAAATGTTGTAGAAAAATACGAAAATGGGCAACTTACAGAAGAAAAAAGATATGAGTGGGATGAGAATGCGTATATAAACCGTTTAACTTCTGAAACTAAATACGAAAATGGCGATAAAATAGAAACCATTTATAACTATGGATATACTGACAATTATTGTGACTTTTATGACGGTGACTGTTGGCCTCAGGATGGTGTTTTATTATCCACAAAAACACTTAAGAACGATCAACTCATCGGTGAGGAGATATATGGTAATGAAAGATATTGCGATGATGAGGATTACTGTGCTCTCAAGTGGGTTGTCGTATCCACAAACAACTATGCGCAAGATACAAACATCAAAGAGTATAATCCAGACGACGGCAGTTATACCATCAAAGATGAAAACGGAAATATCATTGGCTTTGAGGGTAAGCGCATATATACCATCGACGAGGCCAATGCCGTCACAAAGCCCATGGGAAATACTGTCAGTATTCGCTATCGTTAAAGAGTAATTTCTAAGATAAATATAACGGGGTCATCGTTTAAGAGTTCGACTTTTATGTTGACCCCGAAAACGCTATTTTAAACCTGAACTTCAAGGTTTCGTACCTGATTTAAAAAAAATCAGTTTTACATTTTACGCTTTTCGTCTTCAAAAATATATAAAAACACAATTTTTGGCTTTACTTTATCGTTTTTTTGGCTTAAATCTTTTCAAAAGGAATCTAAAAATGTCAAATTTTATCAATTTATTGCAAGATTTTCTTTATTGGGAAGTTTATAATCGGGTGAAAGGCCAAAATCAAGATGTTGTTTGTGCCGTCATCATCCATGGTGACAAGATTTTGGCGCAAACGGCGCAAAGAAACGCTCTTGTCCACACGGACGACACGCAATTTGTTGCCCCCGGCGGGAAAGTTGAGCCCGGAGAAACCTTAAATACTGCCGTTCATCGTGAAATTAAGGAAGAAACGAATCTTAATATCGATGTGATTAAAAAACTGGGCACGATTCGCAATAACAAATATAAACTTCACTGGTTTGTTTGTCGTCCGACCGACGTCACGCTTTTAAGGGTTGTCGAGCCGGAAAAACAAAAAGTCTTGAAATGGGTCAGCCTTGACGATCAATCCGTTAATTGGACCCCGAAGAATAAAGAAGCGCTGTTAAAGTATAAATCTCAGATTGAAAAAATTATGCAAACACAGCCCGATGCTCTTTAGGACAAATTTGATAAAAAACTTATCCCCCGATAAAAAAAACGACTTTACATCTGCAAATATTTGCTTATCCTGAGTATTGTCATATAAACAATAAAGGAATAAGAAAATGACACCTACGGATTTTTTGGAAGATATTAAAGAAAATAAAATCGCCGTCACGGTCTTTTTGATTAACGGCGTCAAACTTCAAGGTATTATCACGTTTTTTGACGAAACATCATTTTTGCTCAGACGTGACGGACATTCACAGCTTGTTTACAAACATGCCGTGTCGACAATTATGCCTTCACAAGCCGTCAATATGGCAGAAATGTAATCTTGCTTGAATTAGAACAAAATATCAAGACAAACGCTATTATTATTTGTCCGTATTCGGCGCATGACCAAAAGCGACTTTCGCCCGAAAGCCGTTTGAATGAGGCGCTTTGTCTCAGTCTTGCCATCAATCTCAATATTGTGTACAGTGAACTGATTAACGTCAAGGAAATTAAGCCGGCGACATATTTTTCAAAAGGCTTTGTTGAAAAGATGACGCCGATAATTACTGAAAATGATGCTTTTTTGATGATTGTCGACACAAGTCTGACACCCGTTCAGCAACGCAATCTTGAAAAAGCCCTCAAAATCAAAGTTATTGACAGAACAGCATTGATTTTAGAGATTTTCGGTGAACGCGCCAAAACAAATGAAGGAAAATTGCAGGTCGAGCTTGCGCATTTAACCTATCAGCGCTCAAGACTTGTGCGCAGTTGGACACACCTTGAACGTCAACGCGGCGGCGCAGGGTTTTTGGGCGGTCCGGGTGAAAAGCAGATTGAGCTTGATAAGCGTATCATTGATGATAAAATCGTCAAAATCAAAAAAGAGCTTGAAAAGGTCAAAAATACCAGAACTTTGCAACGTGATAATCGCAAAAAAGTTCCCTACCCCGTCGTTGCTCTTACAGGCTATACAAATGCCGGAAAATCATCGTTATTTCAGGCTTTGACAAAGCAAAGTGTCTTTGTCGCCGATCAGCTTTTTGCCACATTGGACCCCGTTTTGCGCAAAATTAAATTAAACGCCTCGCTTGAGGTGATTATTTCGGATACGGTCGGTTTTATTTCTGACCTGCCGCATGAACTTGTGATGGCGTTTCGCTCAACTTTGGAAGAGGTCTTGGAGGCCGATATCATTGTTCATGTGCGCGATATTTCAAATCAAGATACTCAAGTTGAACGCAAAGATGTTTTGGATGTTTTGCACAATTTGGGCTTAAAAAATATCGAATCCCAAGACAATTATATTGAGGTCTTAAACAAAACGGATTTGCTTGAAGAAAGCGACAAGCGCGTTTTAGAACAAAAAATCAGTCGTCGCAAAGATACGCTTGTTGCAACATCAGCCTTAAATGGTGACGGCATTGATACGCTTTTGGCATTGATTGAAAAAAAGCTCACAAACAAAAACGAGATATATGTCCTTCAACTGCCGGCAAGTGACGGCAAGTCGCTCAGCTTGATTTATCGGTATGCTGAGGTCATCAGTCAAATATCAGATGAAGAAAATATGATTTGCCGCATTCGCGCACAAGCAAAAGATATCGAAAAACTAAGTGCTCGATTGAATGGTATTTTGATATCAAAGGAGGATAAAAATGCCTGATTTTAAGTTTGAAGATGCCTGTCACGGTCTGGTCGCCGGTATTGATGAAGCAGGCCGCGGTCCGTGGGTCGGACCCGTTGTTGCAGGTGCCGTTATTTTTTTAAGTCGAGATATCGATTCGTTTTTACTTGCACATTTAAATGATTCTAAAAAAATAAGTATCAAACGGCGTGAAGAACTGTTTGAAGCCATTGTCAGTGAGGCTCAAAAAGGAAAGCTTTGTTACGGCATCGGTTCAGCTTCTGCTAAAGAAATCGATGAAATCAATATTTTGCAAGCCTCGTTTTTGGCGATGCGCCGCGCGGCTGAAAATTTATGCATCAAGCCTGATATGGCTTTGATTGACGGCAATCGCCTGCCAAAAGATTTTGTCTGCCCTTGCCAATGCATTATCAAAGGCGATGCTTTATCTTATTCGATTTCAGCGGCATCCATTGTGGCTAAAGTCTCACGTGATCATTTGATGCAAGAAATGGCACTCAAATACCCCGGTTACGGGTTTGAAAAAAATGCGGGTTACGGCACGAAAGATCATATTACAGGGCTTGAAAAATACGGCATCACGCCTGAACATCGTTTAAGCTATAAGCCGATTAAAGAACTTCTAAGTCAAAATAAATATTGACACTTTTCCAAAAATATGCTCTAATAAAAATCGGATAAGGGAAATGATTTTCTTATCAAGTACCCTGATAGGGTGCGGGGCTCTAAACGGCTCTGACAAAGTGCAGTGAAGGATACACTGTTTTTTTTGAGTGTGTTTTTTTTGTTTTAAAACACAGCTATCCCCGACAAATGCTGGGGAGTCCATAGCGAATGTACAAGAATTTTATTCTAAAGGTTATGGAAGTCATTTCACTTTGTATGATTGTTTAGCTCCCCGTCGCTCTTAAAAGGTGCGACTTTTTTAATTTATAATAACGTAAATAAGATAAGGAGAAAACTTATGAAAAAATGGATTTTGATTTTAGGATTTATCACAGGATTTAATGCAAACGCGGCAAATACCTGCGGTGATGATTTAGACAACAACTGCTGGGACTGCGGTAAAACGGCTGCAGATAATTGCACGGCGCGCCTTGACGGAACAAAACTCACGATTGAAGGTGACGGGTATATGGCGGATTATTACACACCATCTGTAGAAGTTTCTTATCGTAAAGAAGGTGCGGTTGAACGCCCTTGGGGCAACAATATTACAAATCTTGAGATAAAAGATGCTATTAAATCAATAGGTATTTATGCTTTTCTTGATACAAATATTGATGAAATTAGAATCTATCGGTTCCGGCGCATTTAACAATCTGCCGAATTTAACAGAAATTAATATTCCTCAATCTGTCAAAGTTTTGGCTTCAAATACTTTTAATAAGTCTTCTATTACAAAGATTAATCTGCCGGATGCCGTATTTTTAAACAATGACGGAGATCCGAATGATGACAGTATTGATTTTCAGGGATTGAGTCTTCATGCTTTAAGTGATGTGGATAATATTTATTGTTCGGATGCCGTCAGGGCAAAGTGCGAAGAATATTTCGATCAAGCTAAATTTTGGGAAAACGGCGTATATTACCCCATTAAAGAAAAGGCAACCTTAAACATCAACAATGCAGACGGAACGGTTGACACGTATCAATATGGTTCGGATGGTGCGGCCGCAATTTATCGTGACGGTAAATTGAAGAGTTATAAGGGTAAGCGCATTTTTACTATCGATGAGGCCAATGCAGTCGCAGGGAAAACAAACTCAGTCAAGATAAGGTACAGGTGATTGTTTAGTAAAAATTTTGCCCGTCTTGAATTTTGACATTGGCGCGATAATTGACCAGCTTACCGTTTTTCAAAACAACCTCTCGGTCCATTTTGGCGGCAAGCTCCATATTATGCGTTGCAATCAAGGCTGACAACCCTGTTTCTTTGACAATAGAAAGAAGCTCTAAAAATACATTATCCGACGTATTCGGGTCCAAATTTCCGGTCGGTTCGTCAGCCAAAAGCAATTTCGGACTGTTTGCCAGTGCGCGCGCAATCGCAACTCTTTGTTGTTCACCGCCCGAAAGTTCGGCCGGTCTGTGTTTTAAGCGTTCTTTTAAGCCCAAACGCGTCAAAAGCCATTCGGCTTTTTGGGTCGCTTCTTTTTTGCTTTTTTGAGCTATCAGTTGCGGCAAAACAACATTTTCAAGCGCGTCAAAATCAGAAAGCAAATTATGATATTGGTACACAAAACCGATGTAATCACGCCGCAAAGATGTCCGCAAACTATCCGGTGCCGAGGCACAATCAGCCCCGTTCAAAAAAATCTGTCCCGAAGTCGGCCTTTCAAGCAAACCCGCAATCTGCAACAAAGTCGATTTACCCGCACCTGACGGACCGACAAGCGCCACAACCTCTTGCGATTTGATTTCAAGTGACAAATCCTTTAATACCTCAAGTTTTTGCGTGCCTTGGTAAAAATGTTTTGATATATTTTTTAATTCTAACACAGACGTTTTATTCATATCTCAAAGCCTCCACAGGGTCATATTTTGCTGCGCGATATGCCGGATAAACCGTCGCCAATAAAGACAGTATCAATGCCACAACCGTCACGACACAAACTTCCGTCCAATTGATTTCCGCCGGCAGTTTTGAAAGAAAATAAATCTCAGCTGAGAACAAATCACGACCCGAAAGCATCTCTAAAAAGTGCCGAATACGCTCGATATTAAGGCAGAACACCACCCCGAGCAATACACCGATTGTTGTGCCCAAAACGCCGATATATGCGCCCGAAATCATAAAAATACGCATAATCATGCCTTTTGTAGCCCCCATGGTGCGCAACACTGCAATATCCCTGCCCTTATCTTTAACAAGCATAATCAAGCCCGTAATAATGTTAAATGCCGCCACTAAAATAATCAGCGTCAAGATTAAAAACATCACGTTGCGTTCAACATCTATCGCATTAAAAAACGCCGCATTGCTTTGTTGATAGTCATATACATAAGCATCTAATCCGACACTGTTTTCAATGATACGACGCATCTTCTTTAAATCATCACTGCGTTTTAGGGTCACATCAATTGCTGTCGCCGAGCCCGGCAGCGCAAAATATTTTTGAGCCGCTTCCATCGGCATAAACACAAAATTGGAGTCATACTCATACATGCCGAAATTGAATGTGCCCAAAACTGTATATGATTTTATTCTCGGCACCGTTCCGAATGCCGTCACTTTACCGTTAGGCGAAATAAGCGTCACCTCATCACCGACCATCACACCCAATTTATCGGCCAATCTTTCACCCAAAACGACATATTCATCCGAAAAAGCCTCAATATTGACACCGGCAAGTCCCGAACGCATCACCTCTTTTTTTAAAAGATCTTCTTTTCTTAAGCCTCTGACAATCACACCTTCCGCCGAATTTCCGGTTGAAATCAAAAGCTGTTTTTCAATAAGCGGCAAGGCAACTTCAACACCATCGATATTTTCAAGATTTTTGACTGCAGTCGAATAATCCGTAAAAGGATATCCCGGCGTCGAAACAATCATGATATGGCCGTTCAGTCCCAAAATGCGCGACAATAATTCGCTCTTAAAACCGTTCATGACACTCATCACGATAATCAGTGTTGCAACACCCAAAGCAATACCCGTCAAAGCAAAGCCGCTGATGACAGAAATAAAACCTTCTTTTCGTTTGGCTTTCAGATATCGGCCCGCCAACATTGTTTCAAATTTTGAAAAAAACATATATCACCTTTTTGATTAATTTAATTAAATAAATCCTTGATTTTATTAAAAAATGTTTTTGTTTCAGGTTGGCAAGAATCCGTCCCGTCCAAATCACGAAAAGCCTCTAACAATTCTCTTTGTTTTGCGCTCAGATGTGTCGGGGTTTCAACCTTAATCATCACGAATAAATCCCCGCGCTTATCCGACCCGCCGTAAGGCATACCCTGCCCCTTAACCTTAATTTGAGCGCCTGTTTGCGTGCCTTGAGGAATACTGATTTCAACCTTTTGCCCGTCAATTGACGGAATTTCGACCTTGCCGCCCAAAGCCGCACAAGCCATACCGACCGGCACTGCCGTATACAGATTTGCGCCTTGTCTTTCATAAAGCTTATGCTCTTTGATAGAAATATAGAGGTACAAATCACCTTTTGCACCACCGTTTAAGCCGGCTTCGCCTTCACCCGAAACACGCATCCGAACATTGTCTTCAACACCTGCCGGAATTTTAACTTTAATCGTTTTTTGTATACGCGTTATACCAAGTCCGTTGCAGGCTTTGCATTTATCTTTGGCGACACGACCGCGCCCCTGACAAGTCGGACAAGTTGTTTCAAACACAAAAAATCCACCCTGTTGGCGTCTGACTTTTCCGCTGCCGTGACAGGTTTCACAAACAGGCGCCTCTTTACCATCCGAAGTACCATGTCCGTGACAAGTTTCGCAAGCTTCAGTTGTATTAATTTTTATTTCTTTTTCAATACCGTTAAACGCTTCTTCTAATGTAATACTTAAATTATAATTCAAGTCCGAACCGCGTCTGTTTTCATACCTCGAAGAGCCTCGCCCCCCGCCCATAAAATCAGAAAATATGTTTGAAAAAACATCTGACAAATCTTCAGCATTAAAACCAAAACCGCCGCCGAACGGACCGCTTCCGCCCATACCGCCCTCAAACGCCGATTTGCCGTATCTGTCATAGGCCGCGCGCTTTTGTTCGTCTTTTAAAACCTCATAAGCCTCATTAATTTCTTTAAATTTTTGTTCAGCTTCTTTATCGCCCGGATTTCTATCCGGGTGGTACTGCATTGCTTTTTTTCTGAAAGCGTGTTTGATATCGTCGGCCGAAGCCGATTTTTCAACACCTAAAATGCTGTAATAATCATCTTGTGCCATTTTTAATCCTGTTTATTTTCCAAAAGTTTCGGACTGACCCACATCTGTCCTTTTCTCAAAAATTCAGGCAATTCCGTCAATGTCGAAGCACCGGCCGCTTTGGCATGCCCTCCGCCACCGAATTTTGCCGCAATTTTTGACACATCCACATCATCTTTTGCCGTATAAAATGAAAGACACCAGTTATTTTTTTTGTTCATATAAAAGTTAATCATGATGTCATAATCGGCAATATTATCCAAACTGTCATAAAATTCTGAATAGCCCTGCGGAATATTGGCGCAAATGCATTTATACCCGTCAAGTTCCGTCACAAATGCCTCGGCACGCGCAAGACGATAATTTCTGTTATGGATATAAGCTAAAATAGCACGTCCTCTTTCCACCATCGGGTTAATCTGAACCTCATCTCGGATAAGCTGGCCCCATATTTTTTCATTATTTTTATTAACACCTAAAGCCTGCATGGCATATTCAAACGGGCGTACCCTTTTATCTTCCAAATCAAAAATATCATTCAGCCCCAAAAGTTTAATTCCGAGCGGCACACGCTTTTTGGGATAAAAATATTCCCATGTCAACACAATTGCCGCCGTACCGACTCGCCTTATACCCTTAATCGGCTTTGCCCCTTGTTTTATTTTTTCATCATAAGCATCAATCACCGACACATGGTGGTCAATCCAAACCAAATCTTTGGTCTCGTTAAGCTCAAACATAAAATCAAGCGGCAATGCAATATCACATATCACTATTTTATCATGCTTCCTGATTTCATCATACGGCACTTCCAAATCATGGTTAAACGGCAAAAATTCAACATCCGGATAAACACTTTTCACAATTGCTGCCGACCCTTTTCCGTCATGATCAACCATGTGATAAATACAAAGCATATTTTTCTTCCTTTCTTTTCTTAAAATTCAAGTACCATATTATCATAAGCCGGAAAAACGTGTGAGGGTGTCAAAGCATTGACATAATCATAATCACATTCCACCGCCATATGATTGATAATTGTTCGCTCGGGTTTGATCAGATTAACATATTCTAAAACTTTATCAAGTCCCATATGTGATGTTTTTGCATAATTTGAATTGATTGTCGTTAAGGGAATAATCATCAGTTTCGGCCGAATTTTTATTTTTTCAAGCGCAGATTGTGTAATTTCGCGACAATCGGCAATGTGGACAATTTCACCATCATTAAAGATATAACCGTTTGACGGAACAAGATGTCCGTCAAGCTTTAACAAGCCGATTTTAAGATCGCCAAGATAAAAATCTTGTTCAAAATCAATGATATGAGCTTCTAAACTTGCCTTAAAAATACCTTTATCCGTACATTGTCCGTCTGAAATTAAATACGAAAAACGTTGTTTGATTTGTTCAATTGTATGCCGAGCTCCGTAAATATCAATCGGCTTTCTTGTGATGCGGTTGATTTCTCTTAAATCATCAATCCCGTGCAAATGGTCGGCATGTGCATGCGTGTACAACACCGCATCAACAAACCTGATATCATTTTCAAGCATTTGCTGCCTTAAATCGGGTGACGTATCAATTAAGATTTTTTTTCCCGAAATCTCAATATACGTGCCGACGCGTTTTCGCCTGTTTTTTGCATTATCCGGATTGCAATTGCCCCAGCCTTTTGCCACGGCAGGCACACCCGGCGCGGCACCTGAACCCAAAATAACAACCTTTGTCATTTTACAACCTCTGCCTTGTCAAACAAATCAAAAAAGTTCTTGCTTGTTATAGCTGAAATTTTTTCAAAATCAACCCCTTTAAGCGATGCCAAAACTTTGGCCGTGTGTGTTACAAACGAAGGCTCATTGATTTTGCCGCGCATCGGCACGGGAGCCAAATAAGGACTGTCCGTTTCAACAAGAAGCTTTTCAAGCGGCACAACGGCAAAATTTTGCCTTAAATCCGCACTGTTTTTGAAGGTAATTATCCCCGATGCAGAAATATAAAAACCGATTTCAAGCGCTTTAACGGCAACCTTCAAAGATGAGCTGTAACAATGTATCACACCCTTAAACGGCTTTTTTTGATATGCGTTCGTTAAAAGCTCAATCGTATCGTCATCGGCCTCTCTTGTATGCACAATTATCGGCAATCCGCTTTCCTGTGCGGCGGATATCATCGTCTTAAATGTACGAATTTGCACATCTCTCGGGGCAAAATCATAAAAATAATCAAGCCCGCACTCACCAATGGCCACAACTTTCGGATGCTTTGTATTTTTCAACACATCTTCAAGCGTGATATGCTGATAATCGGCCGCATCATGCGGGTGGACCCCCGTCACGGTCCAAATATTTTCAAAACGCTTACTGATTTCAAGCTGAATATTTAATTCATCAAACTTTGCACCAGCGTTCAAAAAAGCCTTTACTCCGGCCGTATCGGCACGTTTAATCACGTTTTCCAAATCATGATACAAACCATCCGATGACAAATGGCAATGACTGTCAACAAGCATTTGATACCACCTTTGAACAATGATAAAGCATATTTATCAAAGCATGCTTTTTATCCATATTTAACCCAAGCACATCTGCGTTAATTTTTAAGATATCGGTATAAAGCTGATAAAACTCTTCCGTCTTTTCATTTGAGGCAACCATATCTTGAATAATCTTCAAAAAAAGATCCTCTGTCAAATCCCACGCATTTTCATCAGAAGCTGCAAATGTTGCCAAATCAAGCACTTCTCTTAAATCAAAATTCGCTCCCGCATATATGATTCGCTGCAATTTTTTATACAATTCAAGCCCGTCATGCAGAGCATAATTGATGGCACCACCGATACTGCCGTTTGAAATTTTTGAAAGTTCAACAACCTCATTTTCATTCAAATCCGGCACATAACGCCTCAAAAGCGAGGCCACGCAATCGCTTGAAAGCGGTGAAAGCGTCAATTTTGCACACCTTGAACGGATTGTCGGCAAAAGTTTGCTCGGCTGATGCGAAATCAAAAGCAAAATGCTTTTTTGCGGCGGTTCTTCCAAAATTTTCA
>CADAAN010000024.1 GCA_902785935.1 uncultured Pseudomonadota bacterium | reverse complement strand
TGTTTTAAGCGGATTTTTTTTGCCACAAAATACGGACATCGGCAAGCCCCTTCGGCTCATCAATGCAAACAATCGAATGACGCGTCACATCACCCTCGATGTTTGAATGAACAAGCACTTTTTGCCCGTATAAACATTCTTTTTTATATGAAATTTCAATTTCTTGCGGCAACCTGTCCGCATAAAATTCCAAAGGAAGCGACTCGGCCGCCCACAACGGATAAATCGCATTGTTGACATGACAATTGAGGTCAATATCATCAAACCTTGCCTCAAATTGCTTTTGACATGAGGAGCTTTCAAGTGATGCAAGCTTGTCAAAACTTGTGCCGAGCACACGCTCATCAATGTACATATAGTCAGGCAAATATTGATTAAGCGATACCGGACGTTTTTTGTTGACATCAACCAAAACCCACTGACTTGTCGCTTTGATGATTTCATCGCCGCTGTCATCAAAAACCACAAAATCACGCAACGCCATAAATTTATTTTCGCCCGACGGCCAAGTCTGAACTTTGATTTTTTCATGCACCTTGGGCAGGCGTTTGATTTTGATGTGATAATTCGTCCCGACCCAAGCCAGACCGCTTTGAATACAAAAATCAAACCCGAATCCGAGCAATGTCGCACTCAAATCTGCCGCATCCTGTAAAATATTCATCAACGTTACAATGCGCAAAAAACCATCTTTATCACATTCGTACGAACGGATTTGAAACTCTTTTTCAAACTTTTCCATTATATTTTCCTTAAAAAAGAGAGATATCTGACACACTGTCCAGAAAGGCGACTTTAATCTTATCAAAACGCTTCAAAAGTCTTGATTTATAAACATTTCCGCGTGCCGGAACCTTAGAATGATAAGCCATGGCGGCCTTTTTCCAATCACCCTTCTTTTGATAAAGGTTGCTCAAAAATCGAGCACTGTATTCCACATTTGTTTCAGGATCAAGCGCACTTTCAACATTTTCAAACGCTGTGCCGTGAAATTTAAGGCTGATTTGCATGCACCCGACATCAATGCTTTCAATACCTTTGGACTGAAACTCTTTGACCGCGGCAACCGCTTCTTCTTTTGAATCATAGCGGTATCCCTTGCCTTTAACATTAATCGACCAAGGCCAAGAAACAAAAGCTTCTTTTTGATGATTCCAAACACCGCTTTCAACACTTGCAATTGTTTCAAGCAAGTGATCTTTAATCTGATATTTTTCTTCCATACGAGCCACTGTCAAAGCACAAATCTCTGATGCATCGGGCTCAAATTCTATATGCATACCGCCCTTAAAATCTTTTTGAGCTTTAATCGGGTGTGCCAAACCCATCAAAACAGCCAGTATGCAAACAATCTTTTTCAGCACTTTTAATTTATTCCCATTCATCCGAAACTTAAGCACAAGACTTCCCTTTACATATTTATAAATTTCCGTCTTTCAGTTGAGGCGCTCTCAAAAGGCTTAAATCACGGCGTTAAAACGCATTAACCTTTCATTTAACATGGTTAATAAAAGATTAATTTTCAGCATCTATAACATACTTTTTTTTGAAAATAAAGAAAAAAATGCCACAAAATAACAAAAAAGAACCCTCCTTTGAGGGAGAGTTCCTAATAGTCGACCGGATACGGTTCCGTATGCCAGCCCTTCTTTGTCTTGACCGCGGAGAGCCTTGTGAAAAGATCCCCCCAGTCTTTGTACTCTTGACCCAATGTTTCTGACATCTTATGGCCGACATAATTGATCAGCCAGTTGATGTCTGCTTTGCTGAACTTGTCAAGCTCTTCATCTGTCAAGCCCATCAGCTCAACGTCTGAAGGTACAATTTCGCCGCACGGCATTGTGTTTTTTTGCCGTACATCTCGTTCATCTTTTTGCGGATCTACAAAAATGACGACGAGGATTACAACCAGGGCCAAAAGAACCTCAAAGAATACGAAACATTCCATAAAAAAAATATTTTAAAGTTAAACATAATTCTTATTTGAAACACTTTTAGTTTACAAATATTTTGTCCAAATGTCAAGCTAAAAAAGCAATTTTTTAAAAAAATTTTTCGATTTGGTATGATTGATCCAAAATTCATATTGCGTTTTGGTATTAAACGTGCTATATCATACGTGTCGGCTTGACCGACTGCGACACCAGAGGCGCCGTGAAATAGGTATGTTGGACCCGGGGGCAGTACCCGGCACCTCCACCAATTTTTCAAGGGCAGCTTTTTGATGTTGCAAGTTTTGAGTGATGTTTACAAAAAGGGTAAATGAGCGAAAAACTTGCAAGTATGAAAGTTCTTATAACCTCTTTTACGGGGGTGAAAAAGGTTAGACAGTATACAATAAAGATGGTATGCCGTGTCCGGTGAGATACCACCGTTATCGGTTCAAAATAAATAAACGCAAATGATAATTTTGCACCTGTTGCTATCGCTGCTTAATTTAAGGCAAATGCAACAAAATACAATTCTTTGAAATAAGGTATTTTCAAAGTGGGGTTGGCCGCCCAGCAACAGAAAGGCCTTTTTTTATTGAATACATATTTTTCGATTCGCCATACGCTTTGTATTAAAAAAAATAATCACATATTGCAAAAAAAATCCTTGACAAAAAGATGAAGAAATGGTAAGCTATGCGCAGAAAACAAATTAATTATATATTAGTTAGTATGAAAAAAATCTTCACAATTATTGCAATGGTTGCAATGGGTGTCGCTTCATGCGACATTAATGACGGCTCCTCGGTTAAACCCGTGACTTCTCAGAAGATGAAGAAGGAAATGAAGGTTTCAACAGAAACGTCAATTTCCGTCATCACCCGCCAAGGGAAGGAAAAAACCTTCCTGTTTGAAAACGGGGATAGGCTAACCCAAAAAGGGAAGACAGTCACCGTTTTCAATGAAGACGGGAAAAAACTTTTCAAGGATTCGAAAACGGCATTTTTATGGCAAATCGCCTCGGTCGGTCAGAAGGTCGATTTAACAGGTGAGATGCCTATGCCGGTAGGATTACCTTCAATTACTGATATCCAACGAGGAAAATCAGTAATTGTCAACTATCTCTCTAATGGCCAGCAAGTCTGGTTTTACGAGAGAGAAGTGGAGGGTTCCATTGTCTACCTCAAGGATGAGGATGGCAGAGAAATCTGCTGGACAAGAGATGAGAATCGTCTCTTTTCTTGGGCTATGTCCAAGAAAGGGCAATTCCTTGAAGTGGCACCAAGGATGGTGATTAGGGGAGAACCCAGAGGAGGGTATATCCTGATCCCGTCTAAGAGCGGAGCTTATCGCCTCGAAAAGCATATCGCCAAAGTCAGCAAACATGATGGCGGCATGAGCGAAATTCAAGGCGAGATCAAGGGCTCAAAAGGCCTGTTCTATGGCACGGTTGAGGGAAAGGTAAGCGGATCTTCCGCTTTCAGCGAGGACTTCTTCGTCAACATCTGGTTTGAAGAAGGAGGGTCGCCGATTTCCGTCAATGCCAAAGAAAATCCGCTTTGGCTCGATGTAGAACCCGGTGACATCGTCGTTGAACAATATCTGAATGGGCGAATCACGTACTCGCCGAAGTTCATCAACCGTTGATTTGTCTTAGAAGAAAGCCGCAAGCCAATACTTGCGGCTTTCTTTGTCGGCTTTAAGAGTATGATTTTATCCGTTTATTGAGCTTTTTTATACATTATATCGCTTAAAATTAAATATCCTCTCTGATAACATGATAAAAAGTACATTGATCTAAGCTTGTTTCACATATCCGGCAACCTTCAATGATATCAGACATCTTCACTTCCGTAATATTTAAAAGAGGGACATATATATCTTTACTGCCCGCTCTTATAAAACCTCCACCGCCGTAAATGTTTCCAATATTATTCCACCATTCGACCGGAGATGCGTTTTCCCATCCGGCTGAAGCAAAAGCAATACATGATTTCGAATCGGTAAATGATACCTCAAAGACCCCATAAACATACGAACCTTTATCTTCAAAATTCATCCACAAAGCCCCTATCGGCAATTTACATTTATTATTTTCAGTTATCTGACAATCGGGAAGCAAGCCATATTTTACGATGTCTATTGGGGTACCATTACCATCTTCTCCTATGGTGACATTCTTTCCCCAGCCTTTTTGCTCCAATTCAATAAAACGTTGTAGAACTTGATTATACGTTTCAATTGTTTGATTCATTTTATATTTAAACATTGCGGCGCTGTAACCTTTGAGTGCGCCCGCTGATAACACCCCGATAACGGCCAACACACCCAGCATCTCAACCATAGAGCGGCCTGTTTCATTTTTGCTTTCCATATTTTTATCTCCTTTTTACGTTATTAAAAACACCGCGCCTTTGAAAGGAGCAGCGGGGAGTTACAAAATCACATTCTACAAATGACTTCTGTGGTCTTTAGGTCGAAACCCTGTACATTCACCGCAGACTCCCCGATCAAAATTCGGGGATAAAGTCGTTTTTAAAAATAAAAAACAACACCAAAACAGTGTTATCTTCACTGTGTAGAATGAAAGCTTTGTAAAGCTCCGTGCCCATCCCAGACACTTGATAAAAAAAGCCTAAACCTTTCTATCTGTCTGTTATTAAAGCATAAAAAGAATTGTTTGTCAAACAAAAATATTTGAATTTATTTTAAGGCATCAAATAAATTTTTGATATCTTGGTTTTCAATATCGTCAAATGCGGCACATAAAAAGGCCTTGATTAAGATTTGGCGCGCCTCATCTTCAGCAATACCGCGCGAACGAAGATAAAACAGCTCATCTTCATTTAAGTCGCCGCAAGTTGAACCGTGCGAACATTTGACGTCGTCAGCAAAAATCTCAAGCGCCGGCTTGACATCAAGTAATGCGTCATCTGAAAGCATCAATGCCTTATGGATTTGATAACCCTCTGTTTGAACGGCATGAGGAAAGATGTGGATTTTGCCTTGAAAAACACCGTGTGCCTTATCTGAAACGACACCTCTGACAATCTGATTTGAGTTTGTCAAAGGGCTTAAATGTTCAATATCCGTCGTTGTGTCAATCAGTTGTTTTTTTGTTCCAAAATATGCCGCGTTGACAAGTGCGCGGGCGTTTTGTTCTTTTAAGAAAACATGTGTTTCATTTCGTGCGGCATTTGCACCCTTTTGAAGACAAAAACTTTCATACACACCGCCTTCTTTGACCTGAACATTTGAAAGCGCGACATGTACCGCACTTTTCCCTTCGTTTTGTAATTTATAATGGCGCAATAGTGCATCTTTTGAAATGAAAATTTCATTGACGATGTTGTGAAAATACGCTGCCTCATCGCCTTGATAAATTTCAACAACTTCCGCTTTTGCCCCTTTTTCAAGGACAATAATGTTGCGGATATGGCTCATCAAATTTGTATCGTGGTGATAAAAAAGCACAATCGGCCTGTCGATATTTTGAGATATTTTGATAAACAGTCCCTCATCCGCATAAGCCGTATTTAAGGCCGCAAATGCATAATTTTCTAAGTCAAATTTATTAATGTATCTGCTTGCTTCATGTTCTTTAACGGCATCACGAAGGCTCATCACTTCCACACCTTCAATAAAGTGAAAATGCTTGTGCAAACACCCGTTGCAAAAATGAAATTCATACGCCTCAAAAGGCAAAGATTTTTCGTGCGCGTGACAATGGCACATTCCATCATCTGCATGTATGCACGTTTTTTTTGCCCTTTCAAGCATGGCAACCGTCAAAGCGCCTTGAATGTCTGTATATTTATAAGCTTCCGTTTTTTTATCGGGCAAAGCCTTAAATGCAAGCCTTCCCTTTTGGTGCAATGCTGCAAGCGCCGGAATATCATCCTCAAGCGGCATATGATCAAGCAATATTTTTAACATTGTGCCTCTTTGATAAAATCGGCATACCCTTTAGCTTCAAGCTCTAAGGCAAGGTTTTTGTCGCCCGTTTTGATGATGTGTCCGTCTGCAAAAACATGTACAAAATCCGGTTTAATGTATTCAAGCAAATCCTGATGGTGCGTAATAAGCAAAAGCGCACGTTTGCCGTCATTTAAGTCATTAATCCCTTGTGAAACAACTTTTAAGGCATCAATATCAAGCCCCGAATCGGCCTCATCCAAAATGGCGAGTGATGGTCTTAACAAAGCCATTTGAAGCGTTTCCATACGTTTTTTTTCACCACCTGAAAAACCGACATTGACCGCACGTTTAAGCATATCCGAATTAATTCCGAGCTTTTGAGCTTCTTCGCGTACCAATTTCATAAATGCCGGTGCATCAAGCTCTTTATCGCCGAGATATTTGCGTTTGGCATTTAAGGCATGTTTCAAAAAGCTCATAAACGGCACACCCGAAATTTCAACCGGATATTGCATAATCAAAAAAAGCCCTTCATTGGCGCGATCTTCAACGCTCAAATCCAAAAGATTTTTGCCGTTAAACACAACTTGTCCCGCGCGTACATCATAACCCGGTTTACCGGTCAAAACGTGCGAAAGTGTAGACTTTCCGGCGCCGTTCGGCCCCATAATTGCATGAACTTCACCTTCATTAATGCTCAAGTTGAAGTTTTTGATAATTTCTTTACCGGCGACACCCGCACAAAGATTTTTAATCTCCAAAATCGGTTTATTTGTCATGCGTCTGTTCCCATTCATCAAGCCTTTTTTCTATCGTTTTGACCTTTTCGCTTTTGTAGATTTCGACCTTGTCTTTGATATCATAACAACATTTAAGCTGTTCAAGCATAATTTCAACATCGGCCGTTTCTTCAATAATTTCAGCGACGTTATCTTTTTTGCGATTGACGTTTTTTAAGATTTCTTTGATAAGCTCGCTCATCTCTTCAATAACCTGAAGCATTTGCGGCTCTTTGCCCCAAACGCGTAGCGCGCGCTGATATAAAGTTTCGTTTTTCATATATTTATCCTTTTTTGTTATTTATAGCACCAAAAATCGGATAGTAAAGAGTTAAAACAAATATTCCCCATCGCATAAAATACTATGGCAAAAAACGTTAGCGTTTTTGTATTTTTTTCTTGAAAATCAGGACAAAGTCCATATAATAAGGGCAATTTTTGATAAAATTAAGGCTAAAAAAATGACAAATATCAAAGTACGTTTTGCCCCATCTCCTACGGGACATATGCATATCGGCAATACCAGAACCGCTCTTTTTAATTGGCTTTGGGCTAAAAAAATGGGTGGCGCTTTCATGCTTAGAATTGATGATACCGATTTTGCGAGATCAAAAAAAGAATATGAAGATTCCATGCGCGAAAGCCTTCAATGGCTCGGCCTTGTTTGGAGCGAAGAAGCCAGACAATCAGCACGTTTTGAACGTTATAGAGAAATCACGCAAAAGTTGATTGAAAACGGGCGTATTTATCCTTGCTATGAAACGGCAGAAGAGCTTGAATTTAAGCGCAAACGCTCACTTTCAAAGGGTTTGCCTCCGATTTATGACCGTCAGGCTTTGAACTATACCGCTCAAGATATCGAACGTTTTGAAAATGAGGGACGCAAGCCGCATTATCGCTTCAAATTAAATGCAGGTGAAATCAAATGGCAAGATGCCGTCAGGGGTGAAGTTAAATATGAGGCCGCCAATTTAAGTGACCCGATTATTATCCGTGAAGACGGGTCTTACCTTTATCATCTGCCTTCAGTGATTGATGATGCGGATTTTGGTATTACGCATATTTTGCGCGGTGAAGATCACGTGACCAATACGGCGGCTCAAATTCAAATGTTTGAGGCCATCGGCGGAAAAGTTCCGACATTTGCACATTTGCCTTTGCTGACCGGCAAAGAAGGCAAGCTTTCAAAGCGTTTGGGCAGTTTAGGTGTCAGAGAATTAAAGGCCGAAGGTGTTGAAAACATGGCTATTTGCTCGTATCTGGCAAAACTCGGCACGTCAGAAGATATTCACTCTTTTTACAGTTTGGAAGAATTGGCTGAAACACTTGATTTTTCCAAAATCGGGCGTGCTCAGCCGAAATTTGATGTTGAAGAATTAAAGCATTTCAATACAAAGCACATTCACAATATGCCTTTTGAGGCGGTTCAAAATCGCGTCAATGTCAGCGCTGATTTTTGGGAAAAAGTAAAAGCAAACATTGAAATCGTTGATGATATTAAAGTTTGGGATAAAATTTGCATCGGTGAAATCACCCCTGTTATTGAAAACAAAGAATTGACCGATTTGGCCGCTGACTTGTTGCCGAAGACGGAATTAACGGCCGATGCTTTTAATATTTGGCTTGGTGATGTTAAGGCCAAGACAGGCCTTAAAGGCAAGGATTTGTTTCATCCCATTAGGTTGGCCTTAACCGGTGAGGCTTCAGGGCCTGAGCTCAAAACGCTTTTGGGTTTAATCGGTTATGATAAAGCTTATCTAAGGCTGAAGGGGAAAACAGCATAGTGCAAAATTTTTCGTTTCATATGCACACAACGGGTTTTGACGGTCAAGATACGGTCTCTCAGATGGTCGAAACGGCACAAAATCTTATCAAAACATATACAGCTCAAGTTTTGAAGAGGCGATTGAACGCTTTAAGCCTCATTATGAAGAGATTGATTTTATCCGGCAAAAAACAAATTTTCCGATTTATAAGGGTATGGAAGTTGACTTTTTTGCTTATGACGGATGGTCTGAGGGTTTTGAAAAAGCGCTTGAGATTTTAAAACCGGATTATTTAATCGGGTCGGCGCATTTTGTTGCGGCAAACGGCACACTTTATAATTCGCATGATTTGAAAAATGCCGGCAAGGAAGAACAAAATATGCTTCTTTACAAATATTATCAAAATGTACGCGCGGCAGCCAAAAGCAAAATGTTTGATTTTTTGGCGCATTTGGATTTGATGAAAAAAGTCGGCTTAGGCAGCGATGAACGCTGGGCTGAGGTTGAACTTCATACGGTTCAGACAATTGCCGAAAATAAGGTCAATGTTGAAATCAATACAAGCGGTTTTAAGCTCGGCTTTGATGAACCTTATCCGAGCATTCGGATATTAAATCTTTTGGCTCAATATCATGTGCCCGTGATTATCAGCGATGATGCGCACAATAAAGAGCGAATCGCCGATGGCTTTGATAAGGCTGAAGAAATCGCACACAAAGTCGGGATTAAAGATTTTTATCAACCTTTTGAAGAACAAAAAGCACCCTTCTCTTTTCAAAGCATTCAAAATCAAATGGCAAAATAACGCTCGGTAACAGCCCAAAATCAAACAACTGAGGGTTGTTTTTGTATAATTCTACCTGTACCGAATCGAAAAGGTATTTGTTTTACCCGCGACTTGATTCGCCTCATCGATGGTATAGATGCGAAACTTGACATTGTTACCTTTTGCGAAGTCATCAAGTGAATTATAAATCTTAGAACCGACCTTAAACGGTTGACCGGTATTTGCTGCGGCCAAAATATCTCTGCATTGCGCTTCATCAGCACAAGTCGCACCTCGAGCCATTAAATCTACAGTTGCAAAAAGTTTGCCATCAGAGGTTTGATAAAGTCCGGTATCGGGATTTTTTGTATATTCCACGACAGAAACAGCTTCTCCTTGACCTTTGTTTTCACACACAGAGGCATCAAGGCAGTATATTTTAACGTTCAACTCTTTTCCGCCGACCTTACCTAAATAAGAAAATGCATTATCCGCAATATCAGGCGTTCCCTCTATAACCAAGCTGTTTGTATAAGTCTTAAAAAAAGCATTTTCACCGATTGAGCCGACCGATGACGGAATAACTAAATTTATCATAGGCAGATTCTCATCACCGTAATCAGGATGTGCCGCCCAACCGAAAGCATAATCCCCGATACTTGTCAACGTGTTGGGCAACCGTACATCTTTAAGGCTGTAACAACTGTCAAAAGCGGACGCTCCCAATGATGTCACCGTATCTGATATTTCTGCAGTTTTGACAGATGCATAGGTAAAAGCATGTTCACCGATATTTTTGACACCCTCGACAGAAACAGAAGTATAATCATATCCCCACGGTACATTTGTTTCACCAAAACCCCAAGGACCATTATATCGTCCGTTTTCATCAGGCTCTATATCTCTATAAAATTCATAATCTCTCATCTCACCTGAGCCTGTTATTTGAAGCTCTTCACCGATTCTGCGAGCCGTGCATAAATCAGATGCTGTTTTTCCGCAATCCCAACAATTTTGCTCACCATCGGCGCAATCGCTGGCGGCTTTTGCATTAAACGCCATTAACACCGCAAAAATTAAAACTATTCTTTTCATATTTTTTTCTCCAATTTACAAAATAAAAACCCGTTTAAGATAAACCAAAAACGGAGGAGCTAAGTAACTGTAAGAGAACAGATAGACTTATTCGTTACACAACGTCATGCACTTATTTCATCTACTCCCCCTAAAGGGAGACTTTCTCTTAGATGTTACTTAAACACCGCAACCATTTTGGTTACGCCTCGATTATCTCACCAAAAAATCAAAATGTCAAACAAAAAAATTAACGACTTGGTAGATATCAGTATTTTTTTGAATACAGGAATACGTTACAAAATTGGTGATAAAAAAACACTTGATTTTGATGCGGAAATTTTATAATTTGAACGCATGTTAATCATCAAAGGAGATTTAATCAAATGAATAAAAATATCAGTCTGATTTTTGTTTTGGCTCTCGGTGCTTGTGCCAATTGCCATAAAAAGCCTGCTCAACCTGAGCCTCAGCCGGCGCCCGTTGTCTATGAAGAGCCGCTTGAGTGCAATGAGGTTGTCGCAGAGGTCAATCCTTGTGCTTGCGCCCTTGGTCATGAGCCTTATCGTGAAGTTCAACATCCGCGCATTGTTGAACAGGTCATGATGCCCGAGCCTAAAAGACATTGTGATGATTATCAATTTTTAAATTGCGGTTGCGGACAATGTGATACATTTCATAAATCCCCCGAATTTGAAGAAAAATTTGCACAAAACCCGATGACTTATGTCCCTGCTCAGCCTCAATCGTACGTTTTAGCATCAAATCGCGCTTTTAATCGCTTTATTAAGGATACGTACGATATTTATTCAAAAAAACCTGATATTAGAGTTTATGTCAAAAATGGTGTTTTGAAAAATGGTGATTTACCGCAAGGTATCGACAAGGGCGTCGAGTCGTTTAAGACAAATCTTGCAAATTCGCATACCTTCCGCTTAACAGATGATGAAAAAGCGGCTGATTATGTTTTAACAACGACGGCTGAATGGTTTGATACACCTTCAAAAGATGTGCCGGCCATCAAATATATCGTTCGTTTGACAGATAAAAACGGTGAAAAAGCCGGTGCTTGGTCACAAATTGTCACACGTGCGGACAACAAAAGCTGGTTATAGGTTAAATGAACAGGTTTTATCTTGCATTGCTTTTTTTGCTTTTTTCGCAAAACGGTGTTTTTGCGCAGGAAGCTGAAAGCATTGAAATTGTCGCCAACGCGTGCGAAAAAGCTCTTGATGGCGAAAGTCCTTCAAGCGTGCGGATTCGTGCTGTGGATAAAGCCGTTTTTTTAGGTCTTAAAAACTTAAAAGAATTGGATCAAGACAAGGCTGTTTTAAATGACCACGACTTAAATGTGATGATTTATCGCCTTGTCGATGATTATGTTGAAGATTTAAGCTCAAAAGTCACAAAATCTGAAACAGGCAAAGTTTGTGTCGATATCAAAGGCTATATCAACCCGAATAATATTGCGCTTGTACGCAAGGATTTTGATGATAAAAAACAAAATGCTCTTCAAGATGAAAACGTTGTTTCCGAAATTGTCAAACAAGTCAATGATGAGGTTAAAATTCGGCCGCAAAATGTTGAAAATCTGGCGCTTGTTTATGTCAATGAATTAGAATATTACAACGGCGCAAAATCTCAAAAATATGCCGATGTTTTAAAAGACAAAATCAAGGACAGCCCCTATTATTATCTGACGCAGGAAAAAGATTTGGCAGATTACACCATCACACCTAAAGTCTTAAAAGCAAAAGTAGATGCTTTAGATGCGACACACAAACGCATTCAGATGGTTGTGGTTTTGGATGTTGAAGGCTTGGATGAAGACGTACAGACGATTTCCCAAAACAGGTTTTTGCTTTTTTCAAGCGAGGAAAATGAACAAAGCATTGCTTCTCGGTTAATCAAAAAACTTCTTGATGCGGCAAGCATGGATGCCGTGCGGCAAATTGAGCGTAAAGAACAGCTCAAGTTAGAGCAAAATACGCTTGGCCGCAATATATCCGATGATGTGCTCTAAACCACTTTAAAAGTCTTGAATACAGGCAAAAAACCATTTTATCGATACCTGATTGAAAAGGTGTTTGTCTTGCCTGCCACGGCATTGGCCTCCTCGATGGTATAGATACGCTTTATTTCTACCCCATTATTTATTGCAATATCATTCAAAGAAGCATATTTCATATTGCCAATAATATAACAACCTTCCCCTATTTTTTTATATATAATCGGCATTATTCCCACTTTTTCTGCTGCTGCCAGACACATTTTCATTTGTTTTTCCGAACAATAAAGTTCTTTTATATTGGTTTTACCATACGCATCAACACCAGCAAAAATATTTATATCCAGACTGTCAACATTTTCAGGAATAATTAAACTTTTTAATTTTGTATTTCCGCCAAAAGCGTTTGCTCCAATAGTTTTCAAATTGTCAGAAAGGACTAAACTGTTAATACCTGTATGCGAAACAGACCAACCGCCAATTGACTTAACCGTATCAGGTAGCGTCAAATTTTGAAGTCCCGTACAACAGGAATGAAAAGCAAGGTCTTCTATCGTTTCTAGACCTTTGGGCAAACTAACTTCTTGAATATGGAACATATCTTCAAACGAATCATATCCTATTGATGTAATTCCCTCCTGGATTTCTAATATTTTAACTTGTGAATCATAACTTTTCCATGGTGCATTTGTCGTACACTCACTATCACAATTAATTCTCTGATAATCCTTCATTGGGCCTGATCCTGAGATGGTCAGTTTTCCATTATCATCTAATGTAGCCGTACATGTATTCACTGAACCGCTCGGAGAACAATCCCACGTTTGCGCACTTACACTAAAACTTGTCATCAAAATTAAAATCAAAACATATTTTTTCATATTTTTTCTCCAGTTTTCTCTTTTACGTTATTTCAAATTCTTCAACGTCATCCTGAGCTTGTCTCAGGATCTGAAGAGATTCCGAAATAAATGGAGCTCGATAAACTCACTCATCTTCGATTCCGGAATGACGGTGTTCGATTCTTTCATAACGCTATTGTTACAAAATTAAAAAAATCACTTTAGAAAATATCCAAAGTGGAGGAGCATACAAAACTGTCAACACACAGTCTCTCTGATTCGTGCAAAGCCTTATATCGAGAACTCCTACCAAAGAGGAGTTTATGTGCTGAATGTGTTTGTATGACACCGCAACCATTTTGGTTACGCTTTGATTATGGCATAATTTAAAATAATTGTCAAACAAAAAAACTCTCAAGGAAATGTTTTTTTCTGTGAGAGTTTGGAAGAAATATACCAAAATTAAATATTTTTAGCGATTTTTGAGATAACTCTCCAAAAGAGCAAGTTCCTCACGCGTGTTGGCACTTGCAACCTCATGAGGATTGCCCTCAATAGCCGTGCATTTAATCCCTGCTTTGCGTGCAATTTCGATGGCATCGGTTAAATAAAACTCGCCTGAGGCATTTTTGTTGCCAATTTGCGAAAGCAGTCCAAAAAGGTGCTTGCCGTCAAAAGCCATACAGCCTGAATTGCAAAATGTAATGGCGCGCTCTTGCTCGGTTGCGTCTTTATATTCTACAATTTTTTCAAGCTCATCTTCCTTCATTTTAAGCCTGCCATAGCGCGCAGGATCATCAGGTGTAAAGCCTAAAACGACAACACCGTAACCCTCACGTACTTTTTGAGCGGCTTTAAGAAATGTTTGTTTTGTTATCAGCGGCGTATCACCGAAAATCACCAAAACCGGCCCGTCAAAATCTTTTAATAAATCTTTAGCACAGTTGACGGCATGACCTGTACCGAGCTGTTCTTGTTGCACGCAGGTTTCGTGCGGCGCAACCTCTTTTTTAACCAAATCCCCGTCAGGTGAAATGACCGTGATGATTTTATCAATACCCATATCCTCAAGTGTATCAATAATGTGCCTTATCATCGGCTTTTTTAAAACAGGCATCATCACTTTGGGCAAATCAGATTTCATACGCGTGCCTTTTCCGGCGCCTAAAATGACAGCTGCAATTTTGTTGTTCATAAACGTACCTTTCTTTTCAAATTTGACTTTAAGTATGATAATCATAACATAAAGTATGAAAAAAAATGTTAATATTTCAGGTGCTGTTATGAAAAAACTTTTTTTTGCAATTTGTTTTATTTATTCTTTTTGCTTGGTAAATACAATACATGCCGCCGTGACAACGCTTGATGAGGCGGCCGAGCAGGCATCAACCCCTAAACCACGCACGGATGATGTTTCAGGGTTGCCTGACCCCGAAAACATTGATGCCGTACGTGCTTTTTTTAAAGAACGCTTTCAAACAGCCCCCACAAGCAGCGCCTCTGAACTTGGTGATTTGAACAAATCAAGTGCAATGGATATTCAGCACAGTATTGAATACATTCAAGATTTAGCTGAAAGCAAAAAATCCGCTTTGGAAAAGATTTACGACGAAGCGTTGGAACGCATTGATGCCCCGGCACCTGAATTTTCGCCTGATACCGTTTTTTATGAGCAGGTCAAAAATACTGCTCAGGCGCAAGACAATGCCGCTTTATTTGAAAATATGGCGCTTGTCAATGTGCGTCTTCCAAACGGTCGTGTGATATTGGCTCCTGCGCAAGAACATATTGCCTACCTTTTATCTTCTTTCCAAATTTTACCGACAGGGACGATTGAAGTCGAAGAAGATGTTATTGTCGTTGCCAACGGCGAAAAACTTAAAAACGGACTTGTTAAAGCAATGCCTAAATTTACACGTTCGCGCACGGGGGTAAAGAAAAAAGTGGACATCAACCTCTTATCTGTGACCATTAACGGACGCGATGTGCCTTATAAATTAAAAGAAATCGGCAATCAAATCATTTTTTCACCAAAAGAAAATTATGTTTTAGAACCCGGGGTTTATACCTATCGCTTCAGATACCTTTTAGACAGAAGGCTTTGGTACTATGGTGATTTTACGGAATTTTATACCGATTTGACAGGGGCGTATGGTTTGGTCATCGCCTCGGCCAATGCCATTATTTCTGTTCCGGACGGAAAAACATTTATGTCTGAAACGGCTCTTGCCGGTTTTGCTGATACATTATCAGCCGATCGAACGGTGATTGCGCGTTTAAGCGAAAATGCATTGGGTTTTGCCTCTGTTGTTGCTCTTGACGCTTATGAAGGGATGCATTTATTGGTTTCGCTTGATAAATCCGTATTTATTGAGCCGGGGCTTTCCCGTCGTTTTGCATGGTTTGTGACCGATGAAGGCGATATATTGTTTGCGCTTTTAGGATTTTTGGCGATTTTCGGCTCATATTATTTGTCGCTGAGGTATTTAAGGTCAGGCAAATCACGTTTTAATACCCGTACAAAACAAATAGCGGCACTTAATCGCTTTATTATGACACAAAAATTTGATACGCGCTCGTTTGTATCCGCCCTTTTGGAATTAATACGCACAAGGACAATCGATATGCGGCAGGAAAATAATGCACTGATGCTGATTAAACAAACAGACAAAACAAAAAATCTGCCCGTCGGACTGAAAAAAATCTTAAAATCGCTGTTTGATAAAAATGATACCGCCATTGAAGTCAGTCACAAAAATCTGTTAAAGTTCAAGCGAGCTTATCATGCGTACGAACTTTATATTCGCCGTATGTATAAGATGATGACCTTAAAGTTCAATTTTGGTTATCTAATGTTTGGTATTGCGATGAGCCTTTTAAGTATTTATGCTGTTTCTTATATTGCGGTCAATCCGCTTGAAACGGCTTTGATTTTGATTTTTTCAATGCTGTTGATGGCCTTTTACATCTTTATTTTGCTTTATCCGTACCGATCCAAAATAAAAAAATATATTTTCAGATCAATTGCCGCCGGATTTGTCGTATTTAACATTTTGCTTTTAAGTGTTTATATACATTTTGTCGCGGCATGCTTGATGGCGGGTATGGTTTATGTCATTATGGCCTATACACAAATTTTTGCCAATCAAAATGGTCTGATTAAAACGAAAATATCGAATATTGAGGCATTGCAAAATTATTTGAAAGAAAATGCCGCCCAAGTTGCATCTTCAATTGAATTTGAGGCAAGGCAGGCATATATTTTTGCTTTCGAGATGGAAGATTTATATGCAAAAAACTCACGCAATCAAAGCGTTTATCGCCTGGATTTAGCAAAAAAAATGCTTGGTGTTTTGTAAAGAAATAAAATATCAAGCATTATATAAGTTATCGATACCTTATCTTTACCGAATTAACTTTGCCCGCAACGGCATTTGCCTCATCGATGGTGTAGATGCGCTTTATTTCAAGTCCTTTTGCAAGCTTATCAAGAGATGAAAACTTTTTATTTTCCGAAATAATATTGCCGTCTTTATCAAAAGAATACGATTTTAAACGATAGGCGTTTCCGACATTATTTTCTTCAATTAAATCCCGACAAGTCCTTTGTTGCGTATCCTGACAATAAATAACGGCATCATTGGACGCTTCGGCCAACAAATATATGCCAAGACTACTCACTAAATCCCCGATAACAATACTTTCAAGTTTTTTATCACGATAAAAAACACCTTGACCGATTTCTGTAACAGAATTTGGTATGACCATATTTTTAATATTCGTCATTGCAAAAACATCTCTTCCGATTGTTTTGAGTTTTGCTTGCCCGGTTTCGTCTGTTTCATATATAACATCATTTAAGGAAGTCATTGCAAAAGCTCCTTCATTAATATTTTCAACGGTCTTAGGAATAGTGACGTTTGTTAAACCTGGTGTATTATAAAAAGCATATGTGCCTATTGAAGTAATTCCAGACATTTGAACGGCTTTAATTTGATTTCCCCAAGGCATAGTATAACCTCCTTCGATATCATAATCCGACATTTTTCCATTTCCTGAAATAGTTAAGATACCATCATTTGATAATGTATAATGGCAATCATCATAACTATCACCGCAAATACCCGCTATTTCGGCCGAATATACATTATTTGTTATAAGAATATTTAAAAGCAAAATCCATTTTTTCATATTTTTTCTCCGTATAAAATTAAAGAAATCCGTCTTAAATAACCTAAAACGGAGGAGCTAGAAAACTGTCGATGAACAGATTGTTTTATTCGCCGTTATAAATAACGCTTATCTCAACAACTCCTCTCTGAAAGGAGCATTCATCGAATGTGTTTTCTAAACACCGCAACCCTTTTGGTTACGGGCTTATTATCTCACAACAAAAGCCAAAAGTCAAACAAAAAATAATGTCTGAAATAAAATTCTTTTTTTGTTTACTTCTTGCATTAAAAGCTTTATGAATTATTTATGATATAAAATAGTTTGTTTCTGATAAAAAATGTTTCGAAAGATTGTGATTTTTTTTGCGTTTTTGGGGTTTGCGCCGCTTGTGCATGCCTTAACACCCGATTTTGAAAGCGAAAAACTCAGTCTTTATTTAGGCACACGACAAAATGCTGATGATACGGATTTCTTGGCTTGCTTTGAGCTTAAAAACGGTTGGCATATTTCTTATCAAAATCCGGGAGATGCAGGTGTCCCGACAGAATTTGATTTTGACTTTGTTAAGGCAAAATTGTTGAACATCTCCGCACCCGAAAGATTTTTGTATCAGGATATTATCACGCAATATGGTTATGATGAGCTCGGTTGTTATTTATTTAAGCTTTCGAATGTTTCAAAACAAAGCAGTGTCAATATTTCGTGGACGGCCTGCCAAGATGAGTGTGTTCCCGAAAGTTTTGAGGCAAAGATAGCACAAATCAGCAATTTTGATATGGCTTTGTACCAAAAAGCGCTTAAAAGCTTTCCTGCCGTGTTTGAAAAGCAGGTTGTCGGCCTTCAAAAGGGAGATGATTTGATTTTATCAACAAAAGCCGCTCTGGAAGATGATACCTATTTCATCGGGACAGAAAATGTCATCAATGCGGATGCCAAACAAATTTTTGAAAAAAAAGGCGAAAAATCAATACTCACAATCAAGACGGATGGTATGGAAAGTTTGCCGACGCAAGGCCTTTTCATCACGCAAAATAAGGCTTATGTTTTTGATATTGTTTATCAAAAACCCAATCTTTATTGGCTTTTGACACTTGCATTTTTAGCCGGCATTATCCTTAATTTAATGCCGTGCGTTTTTCCCGTACTCAGCTTAAAAGCGATGCAAACGGCGCGTGACGCCTATCAAAAAAAAGGGCGTATAAAACGTGCTTTAGCATACAGTTTTGGTGTCGTGGCTTCATTCTTGAGTATTGCGGGGATTTTATACGTACTTAAATCAACGGGTGCCGCACTCGGTTGGGGATTCCAGCTTCAATCACCGATATTTGTTGTGGTGATGATTGTGCTTTTTGTGCTGATTTTGTTGCAATGCTTGGAGATTTTTCACCTCAGATTGCCGTTTGTTGACGAGATGCATCGCGCATCATCGGTCAATTCATTTTTAACAGGCTTTTTTGCAGTATTAATTGCAAGCCCGTGCACGGGTCCGTTTATGGGTGCCGCTGTCGGTTATGCGCTTTTTGAAAGTGCCGAAGTTTATTTCCCGATTTTTTTGTTTTTAAGTCTTGGGTATGCGCTTCCGTTTGCAATGCTTGAGATTTTTCCGCGCATTGTACGCAAAGTTTTGCCGCGTCCGGGTAAGTGGATGAATACGGTTAAGTATGTTTTAAGTTTGCCGATTGCACTGACAATTGTTTGGCTTTCATGGGTTTTGTACCATGAAGTCGTGCCGCATCACGAGAACCATTTGTGGCAAAAATACAGTCCCGAAGTGCTTGATGATGCCTTAAATAACGATGAAGCTGTTTTAATTGATTTTACGGCAAAATGGTGCCTGACTTGCCTTTTAAATGAGCATACCGTCTTAAATTCAGATGAATTTTCTAAATTTGCCCGCACCCGCAAAATCAGACTTTTGAAAGCCGATTGGACGAGCAAAGATGCCATGATTTTTGAAGCACTCAAAAAATACGGGCGAAGCAGCATTCCGCTTTATGTTTTTTATCAAAAAGGCCATACGGATTATATCATTTTACCGTCGATTCTGCGAACGGAAAGCCTTTTAGCCGTTTTGGACGGCCAAAATCAAAACGATGATTGATGCAATCATCAAGCAAAGCGCTTTTTTGTCAGGTACGGCATAAATTTTGTTTTTCGTAAAACGTGCATAAATGTTGTTAAACAGCATAATCCATACGGGATAAGCATATATAATCGCCATCACATAGGCCGGATTTTGCCCAAGATAAAGACTGTAATTCTTCAAAAAGTACATTGCCATAATGATAGAAATGACGGGAATTCCGGCATATTTGATGTTGCGGGCAAGTAAAACTTCCCTAAAGTCATTGCCGCCTTGAAAAAATGCAACAGCATTGATGATGCCTGCAATCAGTGAGGTAATCAGTGAATAATAGAAAATAGCACCCAAAACATTGTCCGAACCGAGTTCCATCAATATCTTACATACCAAATCAATCACCGTAACCGACAGCATCGCCGGCAACAAATAAAAGAAAGCCAAACGGCTGATGCGACTCTTCTTAAAGCTCAAAACGGAAGATACAATTCCCAAAATCGCCGACGTTGTTAAAATAAAGCGCTCCGGATTGCTTAACAACGCCGTAAACGTATCCGGTTTAATGATAAACCACATGATAAACCCGAACAAAACGCTTATCGGCTGAATCATACTTGTCATTTCAGCGCCGTAATGCTTTGATGCGTTAAAAAGGCGATTGTCAAGATACGCAATCAAAAAACCCTGAAAGACAGAAAGCATATAAAATGTCGTATTATGCACCGGATTGATAAAAAAGCAAAGCGGCAACAAAACAAGCGCCGTTCCGATGCCCCGATAAATCATAACAAGAGAACCTTTGAGCTTAAAAATCTGATTGGCAAAAATATACATTGCAAAAACAAGGCTTGCAAAAATTGATGTCAGCCACCACAACGAAAACATTTCAGACTCCGTTAAAAATTGAATACCTGAAATGCATGATAGCTCAAAAACCTTAATAAAAAGTTTTATTCATCGGATAAACGCTTTTGTCCATGCAAAGTCAAAGCATTTTGTTTGGTTAATGTGTATGTCGGGCGCGACAAAGCGTATAAATCCTGATTATTTTCAAGCCCGCTGATTTGCATCATATCAAGCATCAGATTATATATCAAATCATTGGTAAAAACAGCCCCGCTGTTTTGTTTTAAGATTGAAAAAATATCTGTTTTTGCAAAATCAGATGAGGCAATCAAAAAAAGCGGAATGCGGCTCATGCGATAAGTAAAACGCGAGCTTTCGTGTCCGAGCCTGTTGTCCGGATCGTCACCATGGTCCGAAAAATATAAAAATGCTTCAAAGTGGTCCATTTTTTTTGCTTCACGATAAAGCTTTTCCAAGACATAATCCGTGTACAAAATGCTGTTGTCATACGTGTCAACGACTTTGCCCTTTCCCTCAAATTTTTTAAAATCGGCAGGGTATCTGTCACGATAAGCACCGTGCGAGCCCATCATATGTACAATAATCAACGATTTTGACGCCGGTTTGATTTTTTTAAGCGCGTCAACAAGTGCTTCATCATAATATTCGGTTGAAAGCTTATCGCCGATGGCAGAATTGAGCCAAATCTGATGTTCTGCCGTTGAGGCCATAACCGAAAGCGGTGTTAAAAAGACGCTGTCTTTAGGCTGGTTTGAAATAAAATATGTTTCAAATCCGCCGGCCATCGCCGCCTCTAAAATACTGTAAGCATCATCAAAATCAAGATTGTTGTATTGATTGGCGCCGCTCAAAGCATAACTCAGCGTCGGAACGGTATGCGTGTGGTTGGAATAGGCATTTGAAAATAAGATGGTATTCTCATTGTCTTTGATGTTTTGCAAAAACGGCGTTGTCGGACGATTGTACCCGTAAGCGCCCATATGATCGCGCGTTTCAGATTCACCGATAACAAGCACAAAAACACCGTTTTCAAGGGGTGAAACGACATTTTGTTTCAAGTTCTCTATTTCCTTTAAGCGACTGAGACGATTTTCGTTGTATGCGCTGAAATTTTTGAGTGTTTCATAAGTGTTGCGTGTAATATTATACACAAAATGGACATTTGTTTTTGCCCCGATATCATAAGCGGTAAAAATCAGATAAAATACACTTAAAGACCATATCGTTTTTGTAAATTTTTGCACGGGTTGCTCAAATCCGAGACTTAAAAAGAGAGTGCATAGAAGCACCATAATCGCAACAAAAGCACAACCCCACGCAAAGATATTTTGATCTTTGAGATATGACAATGTTTCGTTAAAATTTGTTTGAAAAAGCGTCAGCATAATGTCAGATGAAAAAACAGCCTTGTTGAGCAAATAATAAGCCACCATCACCATCGGCGCCAAAAGCGCCAAAACAGATAAAATCTTGACCGCCGTTTTGACGATTTTAGATTGAAGCATCACCCCTAAGGCGCCGAAAATCATACAAAACGCATATAAAAACGTGGCAAAACAAAATGTATGCACAATCTCACGCTCGGATAAAATCATACCGCCGAAGCGTTTTGTTAAAGCCCCAATCATATAAAAACCGATAAAAATCAAAAAAATCCGAATGCTTTTTCGATTAAATCCGAATAAACCCGCCGATAAAACAAACAAAACGCTGCAAACACCGATATAGCCCCAATCTTCAGCAAGTGTAATATGTTCCGTTGTCAAGAATCGGCAACAACACGCCGCTAAAATATAAAAAGCAAAAAAAATGATGGGCAAAAATACTTGTTTTTTATTCAATAAAAAATGCATGAAAAGGCCTCATAAATGCTAAAATCAAATCCAATTATATAAGACAACATATGGCTTGTAAAGAAAAAATATTTTTTTGCTTGCTTTTTGTTATTTGGTATGCCATAATTGAAGCGTAACCAAAATGGTTGCGGTGTCCGTAAGACACTTTTAGCGTAAGACTCCTTTTATGAGGAGTTTCCGATATAAGCGTATTTTACGGCGAATAAGGAAGACTGTACGCTAACAGTTTTACGGCTCCTCTACCTTAGGTTATGTACTAAGGTAAGATTTTTTAAATAATGTAATCAACTTAAAAGGAGTTAAAGAAATGAAAAATGCGAATCAAATTTTAGGCTTAAGTGTTATCATAGCTGGTCTATTTCTTGCAACAGATACTTATGCTGCTTGCACGACGGAGATAAATGAATTAGGGCAACAAGTTGAAACTTGCTATGATTCTAATAATAATCAGACATCACAAACAGTGTCCGAATTTTATGAAAATGGCACGAAGAAAAAAGAAACTTATGAGAGCTCAACAGTATCTTATACTTATGAATACCACGAAAACGGAAAAATGAAAGCAGCTGATAGAACAGAATATGATTCTGATGGCAATAAAACAAAACATGTCACAAATTCATATAATGAGAAACAATACGTTTTAGATCATGATCTTAAAACGTATAATCAAGATGGCAGTATTAAGAACAGTGAAGTGTGGCATCATGAATATTATGATGATGGCGTAACCGTTAAAAGAGCCACTGTAGAACGACCAGATTACCATAATATTCAAGAGTTCTATAGTGATGGTAGCTGGAAACGTTACTATAATGAATATTATGACTCTAACGGGAAAAAAACACACGAAGGTGATCAAGTATATTATGAAAACGGGGTGGAAAAATTAATTAGCGGAATTTCATATTTTGAAGATGGCCGTGTCAAACAGAAAGATGTTTATACAAAAGATGAGCAGGGAAACAAGTTGCACGAAGAAAAATTAGAGTATGATACTGATGGCACATTTAAAGAGGCATATGAAATGAATACTTTCCCGGATAGTTACGGTAATATGACTACTAAGAGAGAGGATTATAATGAGGATGGTAAGGTTATAAAAACAACTGAAAATCTCAATTTTTACGATGAGGAAGGTAATCAAATAGGAGGTTCATACATTGAAACAGATGCTGATGGCGTAGAACTCTATAAAAGTATAATGTACGAATATGATGATGTTGAAAACGGGGCTTACTATCTGTTCGAAACGTATGAAAACGGCTTTATTACATATAGAGAAAGTTATATCAATGAAGATGGTGAAAATACCTATGACACAGCTGAATATTTTGAAAACGGTCTTATAACTCAAAAAGATTTTTATTATTACGGCGATGATGAACACAATGTCACGCATTATTTTACTTATGATGAAAACGGCAATCTGATTTCAGAACGCGTAGAAACCGAAGGGTATAATCAAGATGATGAGTGGGATACGCTATCTATCAAAACAAAAACATTCAATCGTGACGGCAGTTATGCCCTTTATGATAAAGACGGTAATTTGCTTGGCTACAAAGGCAAACGCATCTATACCATCGACGAAGCCAATCAAGTGGCCGGTAAAACAAATCACGTATCGATTCGGTATCGGTAAAAATAAAAAATGTGATATTTTTGAAAAAAAGTGCTTGCAATTACATTTTTTTGTGGTATATCACTTGACAACAACAATAAAAAATTATTTCGGTGGGGCTTGACTTCAAGCCCCGCTGAATTTTTTGAAAGGAACAAAAATATGGGCAATAATGCCTTGGAAAATATCATCGTCCCCGTTGTTGAGGCTTTGGGTTATGAGGCTGTGCGCGTGAGCTTAAACGGGCAGGTCAGACAAACGCTTCAGGTGATGATTGATGTTCAAGACGGCTCGCGCGAAATTAATGTTGAAGATTGCGCAACCGTCAGTCGGGCGCTTTCCAAAGTTTTGGATGAAAAAGACCCGATTAAAAACGAATACAGTTTAGAGGTCAGCTCACCGGGGATTGATCGTCCCTTGACAAAGCCGCATCATTTTGCACGTTTTACGGGCTTTGAAGCCAAAATCGAAACCATCGCGCTCGTCGATAATCGCAAACGTATTAAAGGCGTGATAAAAGGCGTTGATGACCAAAACAACATTCATATCATTATGAATGACAAAGAATATGTCGTTGCGTTTAATAATATCTTAAAGGCAAAACTTGTCTTGACAGATGAGCTTTTAAGTCGTTATGAAATGTCAGAAGACGAAACAGAACTTTAACTTTATACAACAACAGAGGTAAATGAAATGGAAAATACTGAAAATATGCCGAGACCGGAAATCATTCTTGTTGCTGATGCAGTGGCACGTGAAAAAGGAATCGATAAAGAAGATGTTTTTGAAGCGATGGAAGTCGCTATTCAAAAGGCCGGACGTTCGCGCTATGGTGCTGAACATGATATCCGCGCAACAATTGATCGCAAAACGGGTGCTATTGTGCTTGAACGCTATCGTGAGGTTGTCGATAATGATGCCGAGATTGAAAATGAAGCGGCACAGCTTCATTTAAACGACGCGCTCAGAATTAAAAAAGACGTTCAGGTCGGTGACTTTATCATTGATACATTGCCGCCTGTTGATTTCGGACGAATCGCCGCTCAAACGGCAAAACAGGTGATTGTGCAAAAAGTCCGCGACAGTGAACGTGCACGTCAATTTGAAGAATACAGCGAAAAAGTCGGAACGATTGTCAGCGGTACCGTCAAACGTGTTGAGTTCGGCAGTGTTGTCTTGGATATCGGCAAAACGGAAGCTATTTTGCGCCACGATGAAATGATTCCGAGAGAAAAATTCAAAAACGGTGATCGCGTCAGAGCTTATGTTTTGGATGTCAGACGCGAAACGCGCGGCCCGCAAATCTTTTTATCACGTACATGTCCTGAATTTATGGCAAAACTCTTTACCTCTGAAGTGCCTGAAATTTATGACGGTATTGTTGAAATTATGGGTGTGGCGCGTGATCCGGGCTCAAAAGCCAAAATTTCGGTCAAGGCCAATGACGTGACGGTTGATCCGGTCGGCGCGTGCGTCGGCTTGCGCGGTATTCGTGTTCAAGCGGTTGTGACGGAATTGCAAGGTGAAAAAATCGATATTGTTCCTTATTCCGAAGATAAGGCGCAATATTTGGTGGCGGCGTTGGCTCCGGCTGAAGTTTCAAAAGTGGTCTTGGACGAAGAAGCCGGCCGTATGGAAGCCGTTGTTTCTGAAGACCAGTTCTCGATTGCCATCGGCAGACGCGGCCAAAATGTAAAATTGGCTTCACAACTTTTAGGTGTGGATATTGATGTCTTGACCGAAGCTCAAGAGCAAGAGCGTCGCGCAAACGAAAACAAGGTTCGTTTAGATCGCTTTATGAATGCTTTGGATGTTGATGATATGATTGCCCATCTCTTAATTGCCGAAGGCTTTACAACGGTTGATGAAATTGCTGAGGTTGAGCTCGGTGAACTTGCCGAAATTGAAGGCTTTGATGAAGATATCGCAACAGAGCTTCAATCTCGTGCCAAAGAATTTGTGGCTAAGCGTGATGCAGAATTT
>CADAAN010000023.1 GCA_902785935.1 uncultured Pseudomonadota bacterium | reverse complement strand
TAGGACGGCATTTGTTTGTTTCAAAATTGGTCAATGCTGGGGTGAATATTTGTATTGTGCAGCGGCTTGCAAATCATAGTCAGATTTCAACAACTCAAAGATATTTTAATTATAACGAGCAAATGCTTGTAAATGCTGTAGAAAATGCCAAAATATAGCATAAACAGACTATGGATTTTGAGCCATTTTGACTGGATTTTTGCCAATCGGAGCAAATTAAAGACCAGACCATGCGCAAATTTCATCGTTACGGGATTTGTGATAAACGCCTTCGCTTGCCCGTATTATGCCTACAAAATTGATAAAATTACACTCGGAAATTTGATTGACCTATGGGATAAAGGCTTTATTTATAAAGGCTTTCCGCTAATTCACTACCGAATTTCGCACGGTGATACATCCACGCATATCGCTTACATTTATCGTGGAAAAGTATTCAGCCATAGATTTCATTATTCAGATCCAGACAGATATATTCCAACAGAGGAAGTAAAACAGATTTTGAAGGCTATTAGGAAGCCTTTCTCTCAAGCTCATTAAGGGTTTTACCCTCGCTATTTTTCCATTCAAGCCATCCATTTGCTCGTCTTCCTAGCACAATAGCTGCTGCAGAAGATACTGATGAGAAAAGCTTGTTCTCTTGTAAAATATAGTGATCATCTTGTTTCTTTAGCAGTCCGGAGCTTATCATATCATCTCTCTGGGACAACTTTTCCGTACCTTTATGTAATTCTAACTTACAAATAGCACCTTTGTATAAAAGAAAGCCTTCTTCAGAATATTCACCCTTACCAATATTTCCGTATTTGTCGGAACAGATGAAAATATCTTTTGTTGTTTTTTCAGTGCTCTCAAGAGGTTGAAAGCATTTTAATCCCAATGTTGATAACAAGATTTCAATCGTTTGAATATAATCTTCTAGTTCTGAAAGTATTTCTTCTGTTAGCTTAGGGCATCTGGGCAATTGTTTGTTTTCATTCATAATAGCCCTATTAACATCGTGAGCCTTTTTGATGAAATAATATTCAAGATAGCTACAATGAGCATCATTAAAAATCTGTTTCACCTTTCAAACGAATTGCAAACACCATATTCCAAAATTCTTTTTTGCTATCGTGGGAATAAGTTCTGCTTTTGACATCACCTTTACCAATGTAAATTTCAGGTGTTTCAATCTTTAAGCTATCAACGAGAATATAGACCCCATTAAAGGCTAAAGATTTACTATTTTCAGAAAGGATAGCTCTTGGTATTTGCAATACTTCAATTTTATCGGTTGTTATTGAAGCTTTTTTCACTCCCTTAGGATTTCCATCCGGCAAAAATATTTGAATTGTTTTTCCAGTCATATCTTTAGTCCCTTTTAGCTAAAAATCTATTTGACTAACGATAGCATAACTTTAGTTCAATTCAAGGAAAATGTTAAACTTTCCTGTCCATCCCGACAAAGTTTAACATTTTTTATTTCGCGGTATTTGAGCTGATTTCAAAGTCCTATATTTTCCGCCACTTCCGAAGAAAATGTTAAACAATAACACCTTATCAAAACGTTAATTGGACGCAAGAAAATATATTGTATTTTGGGTGGGTTGGAAGAAATTTCAACCCATTTTTAATGTTTACTTTTTTGTCTGTTTAAGACATAGTTGCTTTTTATTACTGATAAAATCAGTTGAGATCTGTCATGATTTTAGAAAATATTTTGGCCGGCAATGTTGAACCCGTCACATTTTTCATCGGCGAATTGTCATCATTTCCGACCCAAACGGCCATTACATATTGTTTTGTAAAGCCTACAAACCATGCGTCGCGATAATCTTGTGACGTACCTGTTTTGCCGGCAACAAAACCATTGATTTTGGCCGATTTTCCGGTGCCGTCATTAACGACATTTTCAAGCATTTCTGTTATTTTTTTGACCGTTTTTTCATCTAAAATGCGTACATCTTCGCTATGCGCACGCTCATAAAGTTGATCGCCGTTTTTGAGATAAATTTCACTGATGGCAAACGGCCACGCCGCATATCCGCCGTTTGCAATCGATAAATAGGCAGATGCCATGTCAATCACTTTGACCTCTGAAGAACCCAATACAAGCGATGGTATTTTTTTCAAATCAGTCGTAATCCCCATTTTTTTTGCATTTTTAATCACATCATTTAAGCTAAAATGCCGACTTAAATTGACTGTCGCCAAATTGAGCGAGTGGGCAAAAGCAAAATCAAGCGTCACATCACCGTAATATTTTTGGCTGATGTTTTGCGGCGCCCATTTGCCGATTTTAATCGGTGTGTCCGAAATCTTGTCGTCAGGCTCAAAACTATGTTGCAAAGCCGTGATATAAACAAAAGTTTTAAAAGCTGAGCCCGGTTGACGAAGCGCTTGCGTCGCACGATTAAACTGATTGTTTGCATAATCAACACCTCCGACCAAAGCTTTAATCGCACCGTTATAGTCCAAAATCACAAGTGCGCCTTCGGTTACATTATTTTTTTTATTTGCCGCAACCATTTCTTTTAAAACCTGTTCAGCTTTTTCTTGCAAGTCTTGATCAAGCGTTGTGCTGACATAAATATCATCACCCAAATGTCCGATATAATCACCGGCTTCGCGATATACCATATCGGCAAAGTGTCCGGCTCCTTCGACCTTATATTTTGCAGGATCGTGCAAAGGTTCGTTTTTGGCTTTTTCAAATTGAGCATCGGTAATTGTGCCATGTTTGAGCATCAAATTTAAAACAACCTCGGCACGTTCGTTTGCATTTTTTTTGCTGTAAATGGGATTATAGCGTGACGGAGCCTTCAAAAGCCCCGCTATCACAGCCGCTTCTTTTAAGCTTAAATCTGATGATGATTTGCCGAAATATTTGTTTGCCGCAGCCTCAATTCCGTATGTGCCGGCGCCCAAGTAAACACGATTCAGATAAAGCGTCAAAATCTGGTCCTTGCTGAATTTATGTTCAAGCCAAAACGCAATCAAAAGCTCTTGAACCTTGCGCTTAAGGCTTTTTTTCGGCGTTAAAAACAGATTTTTTGCAACTTGTTGAGTGATGGTTGACGCGCCTTGAGCATAGCGTTTTTTGAAAACATTTGTTACGACCGCACGCGTCAAACCGATGACGTCAAAACCAAAATGCGTGTAAAAACGTCTGTCTTCAACATCAATAATCGCCGCAGGTACATATCGCGGCAGGTCATCTAGATAAACAACACGGGCAAAAGTATTGCCGAAAGTCTTAATTTCATTGCCGTTTTGGGCAATAATCGTTGTCGACGGCAAGCGTGTTTTGTTTAAG
Source organism: uncultured Pseudomonadota bacterium (assembly GCA_902785935.1). Classification (GTDB taxonomy): domain Bacteria; phylum Pseudomonadota; class Alphaproteobacteria; order RF32; family CAG-239; genus UBA1254. The sequence continues at coordinate 22,044 of CADAAN010000023.1, read as the reverse complement.
GCAACATCAATATCCGGCAAGGTTAAATAACAGTAAAAAATGTATGATGCAACGGCAAGTACAGCCCAAAGAGCACAAAAAAATCCGACCTTCAAAAGTTTTATCTTAAAACTCTTTTTTTGCGTTTTTTTACGCTTTTTTGTGGTTGATTTTGGTGTTTTTTTTGCTTTTTTTTGCACTTTTTGAGCCATTTTTGTATCCTTTTAAAGCAAAATATAGCGCAAATCTCTTAAAAAAGTTTTATAAAGGCGCAAAAAAAAATCCGTCTGAAAATTTGTTTCAAGCGGATTTTTAATTTGATAGCCTAATCGGCAACGGCGATTTTTGTGAGGCAATTTTCACAAATCGTTTCGTCACCATTTTGGATAACCTCTTGCCCGCAATAAGGACAAGTTACCGTGTAACAGCCCAAACTATCGTTCCAGTGGGGCATATTCTGGAAATAAGGTTCCCAATACTTTTTCATAATGTTAAGTTTTAGTGTTATAATAATGATTTCTAACTTTTATTATGGCAGCAAAATTTCAAAAGTCAATATTTTTTTGTCTATGAAAATTTTATTTTTATCCGACGCTGCCCTCTAAACTGATATTAATCAGCTTTGCGGCTTCAATGGCAAATTCCATCGGCAACTTTTGCATGACTTCTTTACAAAAACCATTGACAATCAGCTGAGTTGCCTGTTCTTCCGTCAAACCGCGCTGACGGCAATAATAAAGCTGTTCTTCGCTGATTTTAGATGTTGTTGCCTCATGCTCTAAAACGGCGGTTTTATTTGCATTTTCGATATAAGGAACGGTATGTGATCCGCATGTATCGCCGATAAGAAGGCTGTCACACTGCGAATAATTACGGGCATTTTGTGCTTTTTTTGCTACTTTGACAAGCCCTCGATATGTTTGATTTGAATGTCCGGCCGAGATACCTTTTGAAATGATTCTCGATGTTGTATGGTTGCCGAGATGAATCATTTTTGTACCCGTATCGGCCTGTTGAAAATTGTTTGTCAGCGCGACCGAATAAAATTCACCCGAAGAATAATCGCCTTTTAAGACGCAAGAGGGGTATTTCCATGTGACGGCTGACCCTGTTTCAACCTGTGTCCATGAAACTTTGGCATTTTGACCATCACAAAGTGCACGCTTTGTCACAAAGTTGTACACCCCGCCTTTGCCGTCTTTATCACCGGGATACCAGTTTTGAACGGTTGAATACTTTACTTCGGCATTTTTTAACACAACGATTTCAACAATCGCCGCATGAAGCTGATTTTCATCACGTTGGGGCGCTGTGCATCCTTCCAGATAAGAAACATAACTGTCCTCATCGGCCACAATCAATGTGCGCTCAAATTGACCCGTGTTTTGAGCATTAATCCTGAAATACGTTGACAATTCCATCGGGCATTTGATGCCTTTGGGGATATAAACAAAAGATCCGTCGGTGAACACGGCTGAATTAAGGCAGGCAAAAAAATTGTCGCTATAAGGTACAACCGATCCCAGATATTTTTGCACCAAATCGGGGTAATCATGTACCGCCTCTGAAATCGAACAAAAGATAATCCCTTGTTCTTTTAATTTTGTGCGATAAGTTGTTGCGACCGAAACGCTGTCAAAAACGGCATCAACGGCAACGCCTGATAAAACTTCCTGTTCTTTTAAGGGAATACCGAGTTTGTCATAAGTCTTCAAAAGCTCGGGATCAACTTCATTTAAGCTTTTGGGTTTGACCTTTTGTTTTGGCGCGGCATAATAAAACAAATCCTGATAATTAACTTTTTCATAAGCAAGCTTTGCCCACGCGGGCTCAATCATTGTCAGCCAATGTCTGTAAGCCTTTAAGCGACGTTCTAAAAGCCAATCGGGCTCGTTTTTCTTTTTTGAAATAAGCCGGATAATGTCTTCATTTAATCCTTTGGGGACACTTTCAACCTCAATATCGGTTGTAAAACCGTATTTATATTTGTCACCGCTTAAATCTTCAATTTCAGGTTTTGTTGACATAACTTCCTCATGATATTTTGACCATACCATAAGCACTTTAGATAAAAAAATCAAGAGAGAAAATAGTGTATCAAAAAAAAGGTCCCTTTTTTTGATACGAAATTTTTAAACTCGGAGAATTTTTTTGTTGAAAAATCAAAAATGGCTTAAATGTTGAAAATAAAGATAAAACAGGTCACAACGTCAAACAGGAAGGCAATCAAAGCGATATTGCTCTTTTGATGGATCAAGTTAGAAACGAAACGGAAATGTACCTTGTTTCAACTTCAAAAGAACCGATTACAAAAGAAGCTTTTACTGCCGAATATGCAACAAGATTGAGAGCTTCAATTGTTGAAGTTGATCCCTCAAAGGCAAAATTCGATGAATTGTACGCGTCATCAAATAAGGTACAGAGTCCGAACACCATTGTTGATAAAATTGCAGCACTTCGCGGAACATTTCATGAAAGACCTTCGGCACCTGTTAAGCAGACAAGTATTGATGTTACACTTTCAAAAGAAGGTTTTTCAAGGCAGGGTTAATTTATAAAAAAAAGATTTTCTTTTCAATTTGTTTGGAGTATAAACAGGATGTTATTTTAATTTATACGAGGAACAAAAAAATGAAAAAAATCGCAATAATCGCAATGTCAACACTTCTTTTCGGGTGTTCCGCTTTGCAGTCAGGTGCAAATTCTGCAACTGAAAACACAACATCAAACAAGATGAAGGCTTGTCTTATGACAGAGGCAAACAGTCGTTATCAAGCCGGCACATTATTTACCAATTCGGTCAAAGAAACGGCAACGGATATGATTAAAACCTGCATGAAAAATTTAGCTCTTCAATCTGCCGGTATCAGTGCAGAAACACAATCGACGGCTGAAAACATCATCACGAACTTAAAGACGATGTCTTCGATGCAATAAAGCATCATCGATGACGGCATTTTTTTGAGATGACTGAAACAAAAGAAAATATTTTGCTTTTATCATGTTGCGGGCCGTGCAGTTGTGCCGTTATCAAAAAAATGGCTGAGGACGGACGGCAATTTTCGGTTGTATTTTACAATCCGAACATCCGTCCTTTGGCCGAATATGAAAAACGCCGTGACGAAAACAAGCATGTTTGCGATTTATATGGCGTGCCGTTTATTGAGCTTGAATATGACAACGAGCGTTGGTGTGCTTTAACAAAAGGCTTAGAAAATGAGCCCGAGCGCGGGAAGCGTTGCTCTTTGTGTTTTGAAATGCGCTTGAGGCGCGTGATGGATTATGCTCTTCAAAACGGATTTACATGTGTTGCAAGCGTACTTGGCGTATCGCGGTATAAAGACTTAAATCAGGTCAATGAGGCGGCCTGTCTGGCATCACAAAAAACAGGATGCGATTATCTTGAAATTGAGGGCAGAAAAGGCGGTATGCAAGATTTGCGCGCAAGTCTTATTAAAGAACTCGGGCTTTATCAGCAAAATTATTGCGGTTGCAAGCCTCGGTAAATTACAAACTTTTCAAAACCTTGTCGGCTATCTTGGTATAAGCCTTGGTTTGCAAACTGTCCGGAAGAGCCGCGACAATCGGCGTACCGGAATCTGAAGTCTGCCTGATATCAATATCAAGCGGCACGTCACCCAAAAATTTGATACCCAATCTGTCAGCTGTTTCTTTAGCGCCGTCTTGCCCGAAAATATAAGTAGGCTTGCCGCAATGCGGGCAAATGTAACAGCTCATATTTTGTACCAATCCCAAAATTTTTACCCCGATTTTTTCAAACATATTGACACCTTTAACCGCGTCAATCAAAGCAATATCCTGCGGGGTGGAAACAATGACGATGCCGTCAAAACATATGCGTTGCGAAAGTGTGATTTGGATATCGCCCGTACCAGGGGGCATATCAATCACCATTACATCAATTTCGCCCCAATTTGTTTCTTTGAGCATTTGTTCAATCGCACCGACAGCCTTTGAGCCCCGCCAAATAAGCGGTGTATCGCGGTCAATCAGCGAGCCGATAGACATGGCCTTGACCCCAAAATTTTCAAACGGTTCAAAAATTTTGCCGTCATAAGAAACGGGTGGTGTGTTTTCAAACGAAAGCATCGTCGGAATCGACGGACCGTAAATATCCGCGTCAAAAATTGCGACTTTTTGGCCTAAATCAGCAAGCGCTAAAGCTAAATTAACAGCAGTTGTCGACTTGCCGACACCGCCTTTGCCCGAAGCAACGCCGATGATGTGCTTAATGCCCTTGATTTGCCATTTTTCAAGCCCAAAAGAAACTTCAGGTGCTTTCTTTCGTGTAAAAATAATGCTTGCATTTTCAACCCCGTCAAGACGTAAAAGCTCATTTTTGAGTTCTGCGGCTTTATTTTCATCTTCAGGGGCATTTTCAAGCGTAACAATGACGTGCGTATTGAAATTTTGCACACTTTTGATGTGTTTAATGTCAAAATATTTTTGAACAATTTGATGAAAATCGACCATTTTTTTGCTCTTTCTTGATAAAAAAATATGTACTTTATTTATAAGTTTTATCCGCCAAGGTCAACAAATTTTATCTTTTTCTTGACAATTGCTTTCAGGTATGCCATAATCAGAGCGTAACCAAAATGGTTGCGGTGTTCAACAAACACTCTCCGAGATAAGCTCCTAATTATGGGAGTTCCGGATATAAGCGTATCTTTACGACGAATAAAGGAATCTGTCTCGGACAGTTTGTTGACTCCCGCTTTGAATTTTGGTTCAAAGTGATTTTTTTGTTGTAACAACATTTAGGAGAAAAATTATGAGAAAGAAAATTTTGCTTTTCATATTAATTTCTGAGATACTTGTAACAAATGTGATGGCTCAAACTTGGGATTGCAGTCCTGATAGTTCAGCAAATACATGCTCTGCAACACTTGATGAAAATGGCAATTTCACTATTTCAGGACATGGCAATATGAAACAGTTTGGATCTCAAGCAGGACAAGTACCATGGTCTTCAGCAAATATTAGAAATGTTGTCATAGAAGATGGTATTACCAATATAGGTCAATACGCTTTTTATGGTAGAACTATTGAAACAATGGTTGTTGCACCGACAGTTACATCATTTGATTATGGCTCTTTAGGTGGGGCACAAATAAATGTCTTGATTTCTCCTCCCCCAAATCATACTTTAAATCCATATTTTAGACAAGTTCCGGGATCTATACAAAATTTATATTGTATTGGAGATTTAACGAGATGCGAAAATATTTTTTTAACAGCAGAACAGATTTCTACAACACAGAAAAAAGAAAAAAATGGAGCTACATATATTTATGATTCTAATGGTCAATTCCTTGCAAAATATGGTAAAGAAAATCCACCTAAGCGTATCTACACTGTTGAAGAAGCCTCTCGACTTTCAAAACCTAAAGGCAACACCTTTAAGCTGAGATATAAGTAATTAATAGTGTGGAGGAGGGGTTTCTTCCGATAATGGTTTGACTGTTTCGCGCTCGAGGAGTGTTTTTAAGAGCGCGTTTTCTTGTATTGTGAAAACCACCAGCTAGGCTGGTGGTTCGAAAGAGCTTATAGCGAGGGGTGGAAAAATAAATTCCTTATGATAGGGTGAAGTGTCTGTCAGACGCAAAACGGCCCCGTTTAGGGGCTGCAAGTGGTAAAGGCTTTTAGCCGTTAATGAAGAACCGCCGGCTATGCCGGCGGGTTGCTTTATTCCACAACCAACTTTTCAACCTCTAAATAGGTCAAGCCGTCTTTATCTTTAATCTCAACATTGGCACCGGCCTTGATTAAGATGGTCACAAAGTCATCATTGCCGCTTGCATAGGCATAAAACAGTGCCGTTCTGCCATCCTTATCCTGCTTGTTGACATCAGCACCCGCTTTTAAGAGCAAGTCAACAATGTCGACATTCCACAAGTTTGTCACCGCGTTCATCAACGGTGTACCGAGTGCGCTTTCTTTATTGATGTCCGCACCGGATTTTATCAACAATTCTGCCGATTTAAGCATACGTTCCATCTCATAAAAAACATTTTTTTCAAGCTCTGTCTTGACCTTCGGATCATCTGTATCAAGCCCCATTGTTTCCATCATCATAATTTGAAGCTGAAGTTCATTGGCCTTTGATGTCGTCACATTAATCGGCAACATGCCGCTTGCGGAAGGGGTGTTGACATCAGCGCCGTATTCAATCAATTTTTCAGCCACACCATCATTTTGATTTTGGCTTAAAACATCATACAAAAGCGTGTTACCCGCACCATCTTTTTGATTAAAATCAAAACCTTTTTGGTGAAGCTTTTCAACATCTTCAACCTGCCATAATGCCGCAATGCGTTCTAAATTTTCAACAGCCAAATCTTCAAGATTAGAAACATCTGGGGCTTTGCTTAAGTTATCTTCGGCAAAAGATGCAAAAGGAAGACAAACGGCAAATAACAAATACAAAAGATAACGCATTCAATATACTCCTTTTTTATTCAATTTATTGTTATCATAAACGATTTGAAACATTTTTCAAGCTTTTAATTATTTTTTAAGGCTAAATTTATTCTTTACATTAAAGTATAAAAGTGCTAGCTTGATTGTTGCTTAAAAAGAATTGTATCACTTAAATTTTTATGTCATATGAAAAAGATTTTAATGTTTTTTATGTTGGCAGGGATGATGATTTTCACCGCCTGCACCAAGGATCCTGCTCCTATGAATGAGCCTGAAGAAGAAAATCAGGCAGTTACGCCCTCTGATTCTCAAGAGGATAAAACGCACTATCATACCATCGTTGATTTGTGGCAAATCGCGATGCGCCGAGAGATACCTTATCCTTTTAAGGTTTATCTGATAAAACTTGGTGACGGCAAGTGGTTTTACCTGCGGCGATTGAATTTTGACGGAGAACTGCATTTCGGGGACGAGATTAAATTTTCGTATTACAACAATGTTCCTGATGAGATTGCTACTATTCATGACGTCATCTTTCATAATGGTGCCGGTGCGCGTGAAAATGCTATGCGTCCGGAAATTGGGACGTATCTTGTTGCCTCTGATCCGATTGAAGCTGATGTGAAAAATATGTTTGAACTCAAAATGCGTTATGCATTGCCTTTCACACCGATTGAAACGGTTGTGATTGAAACAACAGATTCAAATATTATTTACGTCAAAAAATCAAAGCTCGGTGAAACGGACAGTGCGGACTTGAAAATCGGGGACCATTTTGCTTACAATGTGTACACAATCTTTCCCAACGAGGTTTTAGCCATCAAAAAGATGAGCAAAAACAACTAAACAAACAAGGCATCATCGAAAAAGATGGTGCCTTTAATTATGGAATTTTAAAAGTTACAAAGCTTTGATAAAAAAGTGTGTACCTTCAAAAACAACCTTTAAAAACAGCAAGAACAGAACCGATAAAATTACAATACGGATAACTTTGCTGCCGTTTTTTATTGCGACACCGGCCCCGATATAATTTCCAGCAATACCGAAAATGGCTGCAGCAAGCCCAAGAGGGATTAACACAACCCCGTTTGATAAAAAGATTAAAAGCGAGCAAATATCAGCCGTCATATTTGCGATTTTTGCATTACCTTCGGCCTTTAGGATATTCATTTTTGCAAGAACCGTATACACCAAAATTAAAAATGTACCTGACCCCGGGCCGTAAAATCCGACATACATCCCCAAAATAAAAGTTGCAATACCGACAATCACATACTGTTTTTTTTGCGAAATTTTTTCTTCTTTTTTCGGATCTAAATCTTTCTTTAACAGAATATACATGGCAATCAACGGCAAAAGCACAAGCAACATAATCTTAAAAACGGCTTCATTGACCATAAGTGCACATTTACCACCCAAAATACCGCCGCCGGCAGCCGTCAAAACGCTTAAAAGCGCAAGACTTTTTTCAATGCAGTTGTGCCTATAATAACGAATTGTTGCAACAATCGTCCCAAGACAAGCGGATAATTTGTTGGTATAAACGGCTAAATTTGCCGGTAACCCCGCAATTACATACGCCGGCAATGAAATAAGCCCGCCACCGCCGCCGATTGAATCAACAAAACCCGCTAAAAAAGCAAACGGGCAAACAATTAAAAACATCGATAAAGTCAGTTCCATCGCCTATCATCCTTTTTGTGTGCTTAATTTACTTTAATATTTTTCAAAATGCAACGCTAAATTTAATAAAAAGCAGATGCCACACTTGAACAGTGTGATATCTGCCATACATTTGTTAATAAAAGATTATAAAACGTCATAGAACATATCTTGTGAAATTTCTTCCAAATCGATATCTTCAAGCTCATTTTTAATCGTTGATACAAAATCTTGCCGTACAAGCATCGCGGCATTATTAATTGCAACCGAAAATGAAAAACCGTCCGCTCCGCCGTGACTTTTGACCGACAAACCGTTTAAGCCGACAAACATCGCGCCGTTGTATAATTTCGGATTCATCACTTTTTTAATTCGGCGGACCGCAAAATATAAAAACGGCAATCCGAGCCACGAAAAAGGTGCTTTTTTAATCGAATCTTTAAGCATGGCTGCCGCAAATTTTGCCGTGCCTTCAATTGACTTTAAGGCCACATTGCCCGTAAAGCCGTCGGCAACAATTACATCTGCCTTCCCGAACGGAATGTCATGCGGTTCAATATAGCCGATAAAGTCAAGATTTAAATCACCCGATGCTTCACGCAACATTTGCGCCGCATGACGAATTTCTTCCCGACCTTTCATTTCTTCCGAACCGATATTTAAAAGCGCGACACGCGGTTTTTCAACCTTTAAGGCGTGCTTAGCCAAAACGTTGCCCATCACGGCAAATTCAGCTAAATTAACTGCGGTGCATTCTGAATTTGCACCCAAATCAAGCATCACATATTTACCATAGCGATGCGGCATGATGCTGACAATCGCCGGACGATGTATTTTTTGAATGGTTTTAAGCTGCATCTTTGAAATTGCCATCAAAGCACCTGTATTGCCGGCAGAAACAACGGCTTGCGCCTCACCTTTTTTGACAGCTTCAATTGCCTGATACATACTTGTATTTTTATTGCGGATAACCTGTGAAGGTTTATCCTCATTGTGCACCATTTCATCTGAATGTCTGATTTCACATACATCTTTGAGTGTCGGAAATTTTTTAAACTCCGACTCGACCTTGGCAGTATCACCGAAAACCAAAAAGCGGATGTCCGGATTTTTTTTGGCGGCAATAGCCAAACCCTCAACGACGATTCGGGGAGAATGATCTCCCCCCATCGCATCAACTGAAATAACAAGCGGGCTTTGCGTCATAAGAGCGCCCTCCTACGGTATTTATTCGTTCACTGCCTTTTGAGCAACAACCTCTTTGCCGTCATAATAACCGCATTTTGCGCAAACATTATGAGGACGTTTGAGCTCGCCGCAATTCGGGCATTCTTGATATGAAGCCGGTGTCAAAGCATCGTGCGAACGACGCATGTCACGACGAGATTTAGAAGTTTTCTTCTTAGGTGTAGCCATTTTTTTTCTCTTTTATATTTAAATTAATCCAAATTTGTTAAACAGCTTTTATCTGATTTTTTTTCATAATGCAAGCATTTTTTTTTGATAATTTCAAATTATTTGCCTTTTCGGCTAATGATGCCGCAAAAAAAAACGCCATGAAGGCGTGTTTTTTTAAATGGTGCCGACTTCAGAGACTTGCTTCTTGCAAAAAAGCTTTCAGCTTTGTTTGCTTTGGTCAATGCTTATGTAATGTTTGCTTGCGTAACGCTTTCGCTTCTTGCAAACATAACAGAAGCTACCGCTGCGGTAAAAAATCGCTCATTTATCTCCCGAACAAATCAAAGAGATTAAAAAAAAGATGAAATTACGGGAAACAAATGTTTCAGCACTGGCAAGAGAATATGGTGTCAGTCGTTGTTTATTATATCAGTTGGTCAAAGAATAGTTTTAACAACAAAAAACCACTGCTAACGATTATGTCAGCAATGGTTTTTTGTTAAAAGGTTCTTTGCTTTACCTGTTAATAGTCTTTGTCAAAGAGAATAAGCATATTGAGGGGGAATTGACCGGGACGAAATATCCCATTGTGGGGTGTAAATTCCACAGAGTTGATACGATTGTATGCAACTCTCATCGCTATTTCAGATGTTAGAAATTCGTCAAAACAATACCCGTATCCAAGTTCTTCATCACCAAAAGACATCAGTCTTACAGCTTCGCTGTGTTCTTCGTCAGGGTCATAACATAGTACAGGTGTAAAGGTTTGGAACTTTTCAGGGGCTTCCGGATTGTTGTTTCTCACTTCAATACGAAAGTGAGTGTTTACGAAGTCGTAAATTTCCTCAACCTTGCTTTCTTCAACTCTTAACTGCTTAGCAAAATGCCGTTTTGCCAAAGCAATAAAATTTTTCTGTTGCATAAAATAAATAATTTAGATTAGTATATAAGTAATTTAAGTCATAATAGAATTTGTTAAGATATAATATACCAAGTTCCAAACTTTTGTCAAGCTGTTTTTTATGATAAATACTCATATCAAAGGATTAGAGATATGAAGTATGAAGTATGAAGAAAGTAAAAATGCAAGAAATAGAAAGAATTGCACTCTATATTGAAAGAATGCACGATAGATTGATGGATATTTATTTTTCGCTTGAAAACGAAGATGAAAAGAAAAAATATCAGCACCTTTTGGGTGCTGCGGGTAGGCTTTACAAAGCACTTACTATTTTAAGAGATTAAAACATAGCTCCATAACGTTTCAAAAGCCCAATATAGCGTGGTTCATATCTGTGTGCCAAATATAATGCCGAAGCACCACCTTTGCCCATATGTGCGACATCACATCCGTTTTTCAGCAATGTTTTCACTATTGGAAAGCCGATTGAATAAGAAAAGATTTGTATCGCCCTCATAAGACATGTATAATTTTCATCATCTGTCACATCAATATCAGCACCTGCTTGAATCAGATATTGTATCATCTCAACATTTGCAGCTCTCACAGCATATTCTAAAGGGCTTGTATTAAAAGCATCTTTGCCGTTAATCGTTGCACCCTGTTTCAACAGTTGTTCAACAGTGTAAAGATCGTTTTGAATCACGGCTTCAATTAATTGGCGCAACAAATAATTGTGCTTCTTTGCTGCTTTTAATTCTTTAACCTTATTAATTATTTACCTCCGTTGGTACACAAGTATTTATCGTTATCGTTTATAAATACGGAGCAATGAAATTTACTGAGCAGGGGTTAGATTCATACGTTTGATAAAGCGAGAGAGTGTCATATATTGCACGTCCATCATTTTTGATATTTGGTTTTTGGAAACACCTTTGGCAAGCAGGTCTTTGATGCGTTTAAGGTTTTTGGTTAGTTTCAAACGTTTTGATGCGGCACCGACCGGACGCCCAAGCTTGATGCCCTGTTCTTTTTTTGAAGCAAGCGAGCATTTTGTGCGCTGAGAGATTAAATCTCTTTCAATTTGGCTGGCAAGCCCAAAAGCAAAGGCTAATACCTGCGATTGCAGATCGTTTCCAAGATGATAGTTTTCCTTGATTGTGATGACCTGGCAATTTTTGTTCAAACACGTTTGCAAAATGGAAAAAATTTCCGGAACACTGCGTGAAATCCTTGAAAGCTCTGAGCAAATCAAAATGTCGCCATCTTTTATTTCTGTCAGCAACTCTCCAAGCTTTCGCTTGTTGAGTGATTGTCTTGAAGATATTGTTTCTTCCACCCATTCATCAATTTTCATGTTGTTTTTCAAGGCAAATTCGCTGATTTCGTATTCCATATGCTGGTATGATTGTTTTTGTGTGCTTTTTCTGATATATCCGTAAACTGTCATTGTTGTTCCTTTTAAAAGTATTTATCAGTGATATCAAAAACTTATATTCAAAAACTTCCTCAACTTAAACCAACGTTTTTGTTGAACCCTGCACTATTAATCCGTTTAAATCAGATATGATATCCCGAAATTCTTGAAATGTAAGGAATCTGAGAATATTTTCTGTTGTGGTAAATTTTGTTAAAAAAAAACAAAAAAACTAGTTGATTTAAACGTTGGTTTATGTTAAACTCAAAATATGTAGTAATTATGGAGAATATGATATGAAAAAAATAAGCAAACTTCCTTTAATTGGGTTGATGTTTTTGTTTTGCACGGCTGTTTGGGTTAAGATCACAAAGGCACGTTTGTATGATGCGCCATCTCACTTGACGATGTTTAAGGCAAGCGACTCCGGAAATAGTTATTGATGAGGGATGGCAAGATATGCGTGATGGGCAGAATTCCGGCAGAAGCATGATCGAAATGTTGGGCGTGTTGGCCATTATTGGTATTTTGACATTAGCTTCGTTTGTCGGATATAAAAAAGCGCTGACAAAGTCAAGGGTCAATGACACGGTGCGCGCAACGGCGATGGTTTTGCAAAATTATGCAAATTTGATATTAAAAAATACGCGTGGCTTAAACATCAATGGGGCAGATGCGGTTGAAAAAGCGGTGTCCACGGGGTTAAACAGTGAATGTCGAATTGTGGACAGTGATGCGGAAGAATATAAAGTTTGCGATGTGCCATTGGGCGAAATGTATATCAAATTGACAGATGTCGACAATGAAAAATACAATTTTATGCTCTTTGTGACGATGGTTGACGAAGATGCACAAACATGTATCCAATTTTTGCATCAAGGGTGGAATGAGGTTGTGCCGAAGGAATGGCAGCCGAACGGCATGATTTGGTTGCAATCGGATACTGCGGAAGCTGATGTATATAAACAAGATGCTTGGGGTAGCGTGAAAAGCACGGATATCGCCTCTGCCTGTAACAGAGTTTGTAAAAAAGGCAATGAATATTGTGCTGTGATTTTTGATTTTGGAAGTGTTTATTAGGAGGTTAAAAAATGAGGAAAAATAGAAGAATCGGTAGGCCGCTTGACGTTTTTGCGTGGCAAAAACGAGGGATGACGAGCGATAAAGGCAGAAGTATGGTTGAGATGCTTGGCGTTTTGGCTGTTGTCGGTGTGCTTTCTGCCGGTGCTTTGGCGGGCTATTCACAAGCGATGAAAAAACACAAATTAAACCAAACGACGGAACAGATTGTGACGATCATGCAAAACATCAGAAGTAAGTTTGGCAATTCAAAACGTGTGCAAATCAACTCTTTAGAAGAAGCGATTCAAATGGGCATATTCCCTGAAGAGATGGTCAAATCGGCAACGGAACTTGCAAACAAGTATAACGGTTCGGTGACTTTCGAAAAAGTGAAAATTGGCAAAAAAGATGTTTATCGATTGACATTCAAGGGCCTGCCGGATGATGTGGCAACGCAGCTTGCAACACAGAACTGGGATGATACTCCGCTGATTAAAATGACATTTAACGAAGCGGAGGAATAAAGAACGTCGTGCCTTGAGCAGTCACAGACTGCGCGTCCATGCATCTACAAATTATTATAAAGCAGAAGCGTATATGTGCCAATGGCACGGACGCTTCAAAGCAAAGATCCCTTGATGACCTGACGCGCAACGCAGGTCAAGGGATGACGGTAAGAAACATAATGAACTTTTATGAAAGGAATAAAAAATGAAGGCAAGGTATTTAATTTTAATGGCAGGGGTAGCTCTGTTTGCAGGTAATGTATGTGCGGAAATTGCCTCAGGAACATGGGATAACGGCACTCAAGGCTCCGGCTCATGGGTCATTGATAATGATGGTCAGCTCACCATATCAGGCAATGGGGCGATGAAAAATTCTAGTTATGGAAAATTACCAAACGGAGGCTATGGTTATAATACGCCATGGTATAACTCATCCATCACATCTGTTGTGGTGGGTGATGGTGTGACAAGTATCGGAGATTGGGCCTTTTGGGGTGCCAGCAGTTTGCGATCAATTACGATTCCAGATTCGGTCACATCTATCGGATATGGCGCCTTTTCTGGTGCCAGCAGTTTGCAATCGGTTACAATCCCCGATTCGGTCACAAGTATCGGAAGTTATGCCTTTGAGCGTGCCAGCAGTTTGCAATCGGTTACAATCCCAGATTCGGTCACAAGTATCGGAAGTTATGCCTTTTGGGGTGCCAGCAGTTTGCAATCGGTTACAATCCCAGATTCGGTCACAAGTATCGGAAGTAGCGCCTTTAGGGATGCCAAAAGTTTAACCTCAATTGAGATCCCTGATTCAGTCACAAGTATCGGAAGTAGCGCCTTTTCTGGTGCCAGCAGTTTGCAATCGGTTACAATCCCCGATTCGGTCACAAGTATCGGATATGCTGCCTTTGAGGGTGCCAGCAGTTTGCAATCAATTAAAATCCCTGATTCTGTTACAAACATCGGAGAGAGAGCCTTTGCTTCTACAGGCTTAACCTCAATTAAAATCCCAGATTCAGTCACAAGTATCGGAGATTTGGCCTTTGATAAAAGTTTAACCTCAATTGAGATCCCTGATTCAGTCACAAGTATCGGAAAAAATGCCTTTAGGGAAGCTGAAAGTTTAACCTCAATTAAGATTCCGGATTCAGTCACTAGTATCGGAGAGGGAGCCTTTAGGGATGCCAAAAGTTTAACCTCAGTTAATTTTGGTGAAAATTCTCAGCTCACAAGTATCGGAGAGGGAGCCTTTAGGGAAGCTGAAAGTTTAACCTCAATTGAGATTCCGGATTCAGTCAAAATTATCGGAAATTATGCCTTTGAGAATACAGGCTTAACCTCAATTAAGATTCCGGATTCAGTCACTAGTATCGGAGAGGGAGCCTTTAGGGATGCCAAAAGTTTAACCTCAATTGAGATCCCTGATTCAGTCACAAGTATCGGAAAAAATGCCTTTTATGGAATACCTTCGGATGCTAAAATTTATTGTCAAGATACATCAGAGGGTAGATGCTCATCGTTATTAACTAAAAATGATGCGAAAGGTCTTTCAAAGCTTGTGTTGTATGAAAAAGATGGCGATATCTATCGCATCAAAGGTGCGGATGGAAAATATGCGTATTATGATTCATTGAGTTCTATGACTTGCAGCCCATCATGTCAAAAGCTTATTCAAGCTATTGAGATGGAATCCAATCGTCAATCTGCCACAAATTACACAGCCTCTGAAGCGGCAATTGCGGCGACGGGGCATGGGGATAATTCGCTATCGTTTTATTTTAGGTAGGAAGGATGTATGTATGGGAGATGCTGGAGTCGAAGACGAGTAAGCAGCGAAGCTGTCGCGCTCCAATAAATTCAGCATGACAGAAGGGTTTCTAGGTAAGTTTTCTCCCTAAGAAAAGCCCGCGAGGGAAACCAAACGGGCTTTTCAACCTCAAACGTCATGCCCCGAGTGGTCACAGACCGCGAGGCCAGGCATCTACAAATTATTATAAAGCAGAAGCATATATGTGCCAATGGCACGGACGCTTCAAAGCAAAGATCCCTTGATGACCTGACGCGTAGCGCAGGTCAAGGGATGACGGTAGGAAGAATCAGAAGGTCTAGAAACGCAAAAGCGTTTCGTCGGCCACTTGGTTTTATAATTTGAAGACCCCTTGACGATGGCTAATGCAATCGAGGGGTGACGGTTAGGAAAGGACACGGCGTGCCGCGCAAGGGATGACGATAGGAAGAAAAAGGAACAACAATGGTAAAATCAAAAAAATCAAATCAAAGAAATCCACTTATCAGCGTAATTGTACCGGCTTATAATGTTGAAAAGTTTATCGGTAAATGCCTTGAGAGTATTTTAGCGCAAACTTATGAAAATTTTGAACTGATTGTTGTTGATGACGGCTCAAACGATTATACCTCAGATATTATAGAAATCTTTGCAAAACAAGATAAACGAATTAAATTAATCCGGCAAGAAAATAAAGGCGTTTCATCCGCTCGTAACCTTGGCCTTGATATAGCTCAAGGCGCGTATATTATGTTTGTTGACGCAGATGACTATATTGAACCGAATACTTTAGAGGATGCCTATAAAAAGATAAATCAAACAAATTCTGATATTCTTCTTTTTAATCATGATACAACATTTTATAAAAAGCATCAAAAATATACAAATCATCCGTTAAAAGTGTTCAATTTTGAGGGCTATTTCGAAGATGCCCCCTCAGAGCTTTTTGATAAACTTCCGTCTGTTTGGGGAAAATTATTTAAAAACAATAAAAAATTACCAAAATTTAATGAAAATCTTAAAAAGTCTGAAGATTATGCTTTTATGTTTGAATATTATTTACAAAATCCTAAAATAATTGTTTCTAACAAAATTCATTATCATTATCTTCAGCATCAAAAAAGTATCGCAAAAAACGAAGATTTGCTAAAAGAAAACTATGTCGTCCAATCTGCAGAATATGTGTCAAATTTAGATGTTTTCCAAAGTGCCAAACCTTTTATTAAAAATCAAATCTTAAACAAATATGCTCAGTCTATGATTGATGAAAGTCAAACTTTTTTTGAGAATCAAAAATGGTCAAAGATCTATCGAAAAGCTATTTATCAATTTTTAATAACGCATTATCGCCCTGAGCTTTCAAAAATGGATTCATATGACAAATTAAGAAGGCTATATTTACGGCAAATTTTTCCTTTTATTGCTAAAATATATCATAAAGAGCTCAAAGATGATGTTCAAACAATAACGATTTTAGGTTTCAATTTTAAGAAAAAAATCACCTTAAAAGATGTTGAAGACTTTTATATCAAAGCATTGAAAAAAAATCAGCCAAAATATGAACATGATACTTATATCTTATCTGATTATCTAAGATATACCGGGGAATGTATAGATGCTTATTCTTTGTTTTTACACATGAGAGAAAAAGGCTTGAATGCTTATTACATCATTGTGGCATCAAACCCTTTATATAAAAAACTTTGTGAAGAAGACAAAACTGATCATATCATCGTTTTACCGGATAGTCCTAAAAAAATATCTTTAATGGCATATATATATGATCTACTCCTCAAAACAAAGGCCATCATCACCTCGCATGGAAATGATTATTATCATACGGATTTTCTGACTCAAAATCCATATTGGCAATATATATTTATTCAACATGGTCAAATTTTTTTAAAAGAAAGTGTTCTTTACAAAAATTATCTTGAAAAGGGGAAATATAATAAGATTTTAATTTCTTCGGCAAGAGAAGAACACCTCTTTAAAAAATATGGTTTTTCAGATGAAGATTTAATCAAATGCGGTTTACCAAGATGGGATTTACTGCCACAAAAAAATCAAAAGAAGAAAAAGATTTTGGTGATGTTTACGTGGCGTCAAACACCAAAAGAAAAATTTAATCAGTCGGTATACAAGAAAAAAATTATGGAACTGCTTTGTGATGAAGAACTGGAAACTTATCTTCAAGATAAAAATGTGGAACTGTATTTTGCTGTGCACCATGCAGTATTAGGTGTGAAGAAGATTGATTTTAAGACAGGTTACAAGAATATTGTTCCCGTTGGCAATGTTTCGGAATATATTAAAGAATGCTCTCTTTTAATTACAGATTTTTCTTCTGTGGCATTTGATTTTATGTTTCAAAACAAACCGGTTTTGTTTTACCTTTTGGATAAAAATGATAAAAATTTACACAGATATGATAAAGAAGATATGTCTGGTATGAGCTATAAAAAATATCTCATCGGCAATGTTTTTTATTCATGGAATGATACATTTGAAAAGCTAAAAGAGTACGTTGATGTCGATTTTGAAATCGAAAAAGACTTGAAAGAAAAGTATGCAAAATTTTTCTATTTCAAAAAAGATATCCGGAAACGCTTGACCGATGAAATTGTCAGGATTTGTGAGGAGAAGCAAAAATAATGAAATTAAACATGAAAAATAAATCATGGATTGATGGTATTTTTGATGGTATTTTTGTGGTTTTCTTTTGCCTTCTTCTTTTTGTACCAATGAGCCATGTTTCAAAAGAAAAAAAAGCTTCTTTTGAAAATCGGATGCTTGCAACATATCGTCCTTTGTATTCGGATATGTTCACATCGCAGAAAATGAACAAACCATATAACAGGGTAAGCATCAGCCAGATGTTTGGTTTGATTTATAACACATTCGGGATAAAAGGTGCATCGCATTTGGGACGGCATCTTTTTGTATCAAAACTGGTCAATGCCGGCGTGAACATCTGTTTGGTGCAAAAACTTGCCAATCACCGCAATATCTCAACCACACAACGCTATTTCAACTATAACGAAAAAATGCTCGCCAATGCCGTTGAGAACACAAGGATTTAAGAAATGACGCAAATTCTTGACCGAATATCCCATGGCGACAGTTCCACCCACATCGCCTACATATACCATGGCAAAGTGTTTAGCCATAGATTTCATTATTCAGATCCAGACAGATACATCCCAACCGAGGAAGTAAGAAAGATTTTGAAAGAGCTGAGACTGAAATTAAAACTATAAAAATTTCAGTAAAATTTAATAAAACTGCGAAAAAAGTATATAAAAACTTGATTTTAGCCACCTTATAATCCATTATAAATTAGTTGAAAATAAAGCTTGGAGTTAAAAATGGCTGAAGATATACGAATTTTTGGGGAAATTTTGCTTTGGCTGAAGGTCAAGGTGAAGGTGAGTCCTTTACTTCGTCAAGCTTTGTTAGATATTCGCCAGAACTGATTGGGGAGATTAAAACCAAATTATTCAAAATTGCCACATTTTAATTAAAGGAGTAACAAAATGAAAAAGTTGGTTTGCTTGATTTTATTATTAACTGCCTGCAAGCCCGCTGATGATAATCTCATTAACGGCTACATTGAAGGCGAATATGTTTATGTTACACCGGTGGCTAGCGGCATACTTGATGAAATCAATGTTGTTAAAGGGCAGCAGGTTAATGTTGAAGATAAGTTATTTGCGGTAGATAAAGGAATTTGGCAGGCGAATTTACAAAAAGCTGAAAATGATGTAGAGGCGGCAAACCAACAGCAAATTGCAGCAGAAGCTGTTTTGATCAATACCGAAAAAGAATATAATCGTGCAAAATCGCTGGTAAAAAACAAAACGGTAAGCGAAGCAGATTATGATGCAAAACTTGCAAATTTTGAAAATGCCAAAGCTAAAGTGGCAGAGTTAAAAGCATTAATGGCAAAAGCCGAGCAAAATTTATTGCAAGTTAAACGTCAATATGAACAAAACATTGCAGCTTCAAAAGTCAGCGGTGTGGTTAATGATGTGTATTTTAGGCTCGGTGAGTTTGTAGCCGACGGAAATCCCGTTATATCTGTTCTTCCATTGGAAAATGTGAAAATCCGTTTTTTTGTGAATGAAAAGACATTACCGCAAATCAAATACAATCAGCAGGTCTTTGTGAATTGTGACGGCTGTGCCGAAGAATTAAAGGCAAAAGTATCCTACATTTCTCCCTCTGCGGAATACACACCGCCGGTTATATACAGCAATGAAAGTCGTGACAAACTGGTGTTTATGATTGAAGCAACATTTAATAACCCAGCCGATACATTACCGGTTGGTTTGCCGATTAGCGTCAGGATTAAGTAATATGGAAGAATTGGCGATAAATGTTCATGATTTAAGCAAAAAATTCGGCAAACGGGTGGTTGTCAATCATATAGATATTTCTGTTCCGAAAGGCAAAATATACGGCTTTTTAGGCCCGAACGGTTCGGGTAAAACCACAACAATTCGTATGCTTTGCGGACTTTTAACCCCTGATAGCGGAAACGGCACTTGTTTGGGGTTTGATATTATGAAAGATGCCCAAAAAATTCGTGAAAAAGTCGGCTATATGACGCAAAAATTCAGTTTTTGGGATGATATGACCGTGCGCGAAAATCTAGAATTTACCGCCAATATTTATGAAATGAATAATGTTAAACAAGCCGTTGATGAAGCTCTTGTTAAACTTGGACTTGATAAACGCGCCAATCAGTTGGTTGGCACGCTTTCCGGCGGTTGGAAACAAAGATTAGCATTAGCAGCATGTATCTTGCATAAGCCGGAGATTTTGCTTCTTGATGAGCCGACTGCAGGTGTTGACCCGAAAGCACGACGGGAATTTTGGGATGAACTGGGCAGACTTTCTGATGAAGGTATGACTATTTTGGTCAGTACGCATTACATGGATGAAGCAGAAAGATGCCATGAATTGGTATATATTGCTTATGGTAATTTAATGGTTAAAGGCACGGTAGATAAAGTTATAGAAAAGACCGAACTTAAAACATTGGAATTGAAAGGCAATAACTTGCCGTTATTACAAAACACATTGGAACAAAACAAAGATATTACCACAATGTCACTATTCGGCGGTGTTTTGCGTATTTGTGGAGAAGATGAACAAAAATTGATTGATATTATTGCCCCGTATCAAAAGCAATATAATTTAACATGGCAACCGACAAATACTTATTTGGAAGATGCTTTTATTTATTATTTAAAAAAAGCCATGGAGAACTGATATGGGATTCTCATTGCAACGTTTAGGAGCTATCGTTAAAAAAGAGTTTATTCAGCTTAAACGCGACCGTGCAACTTTGGGGATGATTGTCATGCTGCCGATTATACAGCTTTTGCTTTTCGGTTATGCTATCAATACTGACCCGAAATATCTGCCAACAGCGGTTATTTCGCAAGATAACAGTTTTTTGAGCCGCAGTATTATAACCGGTTTGCAGAATGCCGAATATTTCAAAGTAACACAAAATATAAGCTCTGATAAAGAAGGCGATCACTTGCTAAAACAAGGTAAAGTATTGTTCGTCGTCAGTATTCCGGATAATTTTGCCAAGGATGTTATCAGAGGGGAAAAACCAAATATTTTATTGCAAGCTGATGCCACCGACCCAACAGCGATTTCGGGAGCTATCGGTGCATTAAACGGCATTGTGAACAAAGTGATTGCGGAAAATATTAAAGGTGATTTAAGTTACCTTAAAAACTCTCAACCGGCATTTTCTATTATCACCCATAAAATGTACAATCCGGAAGGTCTTACCCGCTACAACATCGTTCCGGCGCTAATCGGTTTGGTACTGATATTTACCGGCGTGATGATGACAGCTTTAGCGATTACTCGTGAAAGAGAACGCGGTACAATGGAAAATCTGCTTTCTATGCCAGTTAAGCCCTTGGAAGTAATGATTGGTAAAATTATGCCGTTTATTTTCATTGGTCTGTTCCAAGCTGCTATGGTTATACTCATTGCACACTATTTATTTGACATTCCGATATTCGGTAGCATTAGCCTATTGTGTTTTTGCTCGTTGATATTCATTATATGCAATTTGGCTATTGGTTTTTTGATTTCAACGGTGGCAAAAAATCAGACACAAGCCTTGCAAATGTCCGTATTTGTTATTATGCCGTCAATCATTATGACCGGATTTATGTTTCCATTTGAAGGAATGCCGATGTGGGCTCAAACCATTGGCAGGATTATTCCGCTGACATACTTTTTGCGGATAGCACGCGGAATTTTACTTAAAGGAGCAAGTTTTGTTGATATTTTGCCACATCTCTGGCCACTTATACTGATTGTGCTTATTTTAACGGCAATTACAATGAAAGTCTATAAGAACACTTTGGATTAATATATTTTTTAATAATATCAAATCTGCACGTTTTAACCTTATTAAAAGACTGACAACGAAAAATACGCACCATTTAGAGAGTATTTTAAGAATTTACAGTATAAGAAATTTATTTTTTATCAAAAGCAGTGCAAAAATCTTTCCGCCAGTGCATTTGTGCGCTATTTTCTCAAAAATAAAGCTCAACTTGTGGATATCCCATATAAAAACAGTAATTTGGCATAAAATTTTTTAATCCTATTGACATATTGTATCTTATAGGATACAATGCTATATATAAACTAATCAGTGAAAGGATTAAAAATGCCGATAATTGCTAGATTCTATGGAATAATTATCAAAATGTTTTTAATGGGGAGCGAACATAATCCTCCACATATCCATGTTGTTTATGGTGAACATACAGCACTTTTTGACATACAAACTTTTGCAATGTTGGAAGGAGATTTACCGGCAAGAGCTGAAGCTATGGTTAAAGAATGGCTT
>CADAAN010000022.1 GCA_902785935.1 uncultured Pseudomonadota bacterium | reverse complement strand
GCATCTGCCCCGTACATCACAGCGGTTTTTAATTTAATAAGAGAGCCTGCCGGCAGTAAAAGTTCTGATTTTGCCATATTTATTGTCCTTGAGTTAAATTTGTCATATAAGCTTTTAAGTCACCGAGCGGGGTGGAGGCGATTTCGATTTTCGGCACAAAGACGAGCCCGGTTTTGGCGTCTTTTACAAGATAAAAAACAATCGGTTTTTCAGCCGAAACCTGCCAAAGCAAGTCGCCTTTTGCCGTATTTGTTTGATGGATAAATGCTAAGCACTTGTGTGATTGGCCGGTGAAATGAACATTTTTATCCTTAAAAAATGTTGCACCGCCGTCTTCAAAACGGACATGATACGTTTTTTTGCCGTTAAAGACGGTTTTTGATAAATTGCAGGTCAAATCGGCTTGAAATTGTTTAATCATCATGACTAAAACGGTTTGCAAATCAAAAGCATCGGGCAAAGACGGGGGTAGAACGACGTCAACCGTTTTTTTTGCATCATCTTTTGAGCTTTGCCTTTGATACAAAATACCGTTTGAATCGAAAATGAGCTTTTTTGTGCGCAAATGTGCCGATGATTTTGTACTTTGGTGATAATCGGTCGTGATAAACGAATCGTCCTGAAAAAAGCCTGATGTCCGATAATCTGCTTTAAAGGAATAAAGCTTGTCAAAAAGTCCGGATGTTGTCATTTTTGTTTCAAATATATAATCGTTTTTACCCGTTTGATAAAAAACATTGACTTTTGCCGCGTCAAAAAGACCGATTTGAACGTCAAAAGTTTGTTTTAAGCTTGCGCTTTGAACGGAGATGGTCCAAAAACAGCAAAAAAACGGCACAAATAAATATTTTTTCATTTTATTTTTAGTCTTTCTTAAAAAATGATTGTTACTATATAAAAAAAATAAACAAGAATAAAGAGGAAAAATGAAAAAAGTTTTAGTGATGATGGGTGGGTTTTCTTCCGAGCGGGAAGTCAGCCTTGTCAGCGGAAAAGCGGTTTGTGAAGCGCTTTTGAAAAAAGGTTATGATGTGATTGAATACGACTTGAAGGATACAAAGGCTTTTTTAAATGTACTTTATGAGCAAAAGCCCGATGTTGTCTTTAATGCGCTTCATGGCAATTTCGGTGAAGATGGAGAAGTTCAGGGCTTGCTTGATATGCTTGGCATTGCGTATACGCATTCCGGCCTGAAAGCCTCTGTTTTGGGGATGAATAAAGATTTGACAAAGCTTATTGCGATTCAAAACGGTATCCATACCGCAGAGTTTGAAACAATGACTTATCACGATTTTTTGCAAAACGGTACAAAAATCGCAATGCCGTATGTTGTTAAGCCCGCATCTGACGGCTCAAGCGTCGGGGTATTTATCATTTATCAAAAAGAAGATTTATCAGAAGTTTTTTATCAAAATCCCGATATGCTTTTGATTGTTGAAAAGTACATCAGCGGGCGTGAATTGACCGTTTCAGTTATTAATGACAAGCCTTGTGCGGTGACGGAATTAAAGCCAAAGTATGGATTTTATGATTACAAGGCAAAATATACAAACGGTGCAACGGATCATATATTGCCGGCTCAATTAAGCGCAGATATTTATCAAAAAGCTCTTGACAATGCCTTAAAAATGCATCAACTTTTAGGGTGTCATACTGTTTCACGTTCTGATTTCAGATACAATAAAGATGACGGTCTTGTCTTTTTGGAGGTAAATACCAATCCGGGGATGACACCCTTGTCACTTGTACCTGAACAGGCAAAATTTATTGGTATGAGCTATGAAGATTTGTGTGCAACATTAGTGGAGAATGCAACATGCAGGAAAACAGGGTCATTATAATTGCAGGACCGACCGCTTCAGGAAAATCGGCACTTGCCATAGATATTGCCTCGGCCGTTAACGGTGTCGTGATTAATGCCGATTCGATGCAAGTTTATAAGGATATGCCGATTATTACGGCCGCACCATCTGCGGAAGATAAGGCCAAAGTTGAGCACAAACTTTTTGAAATTTTTGATCCTTCATTTCGCGGCAATGTTGTTGACTGGCTTGAAAAAGCAGCTGAAGAAATTCGCAATACCTGGAAGGAAGGTAAAACACCCGTTGTTGTCGGTGGTACAGGACTTTATATCGATAATTTGATTAATGGTACGACTCCTATTCCGGAAACACCTTTGACGATACGCACAAAAGTTCAGAAATTAATCGATGACGGTAATTTGGATTTTATTTATGAAGAGGTTAAAAAATTTGATCCTAAGACGGCAAAAAAAATAAATCCGAAAGATATCACACGTATCAAAAGAGCATATGAAGTTTATTTGCATACAAAAAAGCCTATCTCGGAATGGCATAAAGAACCTTTAATCAACTATTTGCCTGAGGCTAAATATTTTGTAATCAAAATATGTCCGTCGACGGAAGAACTTGATCAGCGTGCGTACAACCGTTTTGATGAAATGGTCAAACAAGGTGCAATTGATGAAGTTCAGGCTCTTTATAAACGAAAACTTTCCATGACATTGCCTGCCATGAAAGCTTTGGGAGTGCCTGAATTGATGGAATATTTTAAGGGAAAGACAAATATCTATATGGCTGTTCAAAATGCCAAGTTGCATACGCGCCAATATGCCAAGCGTCAACGCACATGGTTTAAAAACAGGCTGCAAGCTGATTTTACTTTTCCGAAATGCTACAAAGGTTATTTTCCGCCTGAGATTATTGAACTTTTGAAATAAATTGGAGAAAAATTTTGTTTTGTGATAAGAAAGTCATTATTTGGGATTTGGATAACACACTTTATCGTATTACGCCTGAAATTGCTGATACGTTAGATGAAACAATGGCTGAAGCTTTGGTTGAAGATTTAGGTGTGGCGCTTTCGCTTCAAGAATGCAAGGCACTTGTCAAACAGTCATATAAGACTTATCGTGACGGTGGTGAATATTTTTATCAAAATTACGGTATCAGTCCGAAAGATTTATCTTTTTATTACAACAAACGCAACCCGGTGCACTTGATTGAGCCTTATCAAAATTTAGCTCAAAAGCTGAAGAAAATCGGGCTTGAACAATATGTTTTTACGGCAAGTAACCGTCATGCATCCGAGCGGATATTGAAAAAAATCGGTTTATATGAAATGTTTAAAGATCGCTTTTACAGCGTTGAAGATTTTGGTGTTTACAAGAAAAATGAAGATGAAGCCGTCTATATTCAATATTGTGAAAAAATCGGTTTTAAGCCGGAAGAGTGCATTTTTGTTGATGACAGTTATTCAAATTTGGAATATGCAAAAAAAGCGGGGATGATGACCGTACGCATTTATTATCAGAACAATTCTGCCGGCGATAAGGATTATATTGATATAGCATTTAAGGGTGTTGAACAGTGTATTGAAGCTATGTTGTGCGAAAAAGCGAAAGCATCATAGAATAAGCCTTTAAAAAGTTTACTGACACAAGCTTTGTTCATAAGCATAATTTTCAAGATTATCCAGTTTAAGCTGCTCGATCTTGATTTCATTTCGGATTTTATCTAAAACGGGATTAATGGCTTGCAGATATTTTTTTTGCAGACTTTCTTGCACATATTCAAGCGCAACGTCATCCTTTTTGCGCGAAGCAAGCTTATATTTTTGAACAGCTGCTACAAAACTTTGTTTAATTTCAGGCAGATAATGCTTGATAACTTCCATATTGATTTGATGGTGTGTTTGCTCATGCCTTAATGCAACTTCATAGCTGCAACTTCCTTTTTTGAGGCTGCGTGCTATATAAATCATCGGATTTTTGACGCTGACGGTAAGCTTAACATACGTCGGATAAAAACATGTTACGCCGTCGTTAAAGGTTTTTTTAGCAACGTTAAAATCCAGCGACGTAGCCAAATCATACGTCGACAGACCATTGATGCGGTAGCCGTCGTGCAAGTTGCCGCCGTATTCTTTTTGATGAAGGCGCTCTAAAGTTTTTGACACCTTGCTGTAATCATATTTTAAGGCATCATATGTCGTTTCAACAATAACATGCGGATTTTCCACAAATGGTGCACAACGTGCGTTTAAGGCACTGTCGGCATATGCTTTTGAAAAAAATGCAAAACTTGAAAAAAGTGATATCAAAAAAATGTTTTTCATGCTATACTTTTCATATATGTTGAGTTATGATGAGTTTGAGTATAAATGAAATATTTTGTTTTTGCAACCTTTTTAAGTTTTTTTGCCTCATCGGTTTACGGGCAGGATTTTTTTATCCCCAAAGGGGCAATGATGCCTGTTCAAGACAACTTAAAACCGCTTGATGATACTTTAACCGAGCATATGAATACATATAGCGAGCGTCGCTATATTATTCGTGATGGTCGTGTGATTGCTGTCGAAAACGAGATTGTTGAAGAAGAAATTCCGGCGCAAGAAGCTCAAAATGTTGCAGATGATACACCTCAGAGGGAAAATATTCAAGTGCCTGAGCAAGAGCCGTTACCTGAGCCGACGCAAAATTTTGTTTTGAAAGAAACTGCACCCCGACAGCCTTTTGTTGAGGCGCCTCAGACAGATGCTGTTGATCATGCATTGCCGGCGTATAAAAACAGATATGCCTTTTATCTTGAAGATTTAAAAACTTTTCGCAAGACGGGCAAAATGCCTCAAAATCCGGATTTGCAAAAAATGCTTGAGGATTTGAGCTCACCTCAAAGTGAGACATTATTTGACGCAGTTCTTCGATAAAAATAAAAAAAAATTAAAAAAAGTGCTTGACAAGCCTTTTTTTAGGGCGTATATAAAGCTCACTTTTTTATCGCGGGATAGAGCAGTCCGGTAGCTCGTCAGGCTCATAACCTGAAGGTCGTTGGTTCAAATCCTTCTCCCGCAACCAATAAAACAAGGCTTTCACGATTTTGTGAAAGCCTTTAATTTATCGGTGCTACACAAATTTTGATAAATTTAATCATGCTTTGGTTGCTTAAAAGCAATTATTAAAGTTTTCTGTTGCAATAGGTTGAAAAAAGAGGTTGACAAAGTATAAAATAATATGTATTTAAATTGTGAAAAAAATCACGATTGAAGAAAAAGAGAATAATGGTTACGATAAAAATTTGTTTGGGAAGTTCTTGTTTTGCGAGAGGTAATGACAGCATTCTTGCTTTTTTGCAGGAAAAAATCAAAGAGAAAAATTTGAGCGATAAGGTTGAAGTGTTCGGTTGTCGGTGTAATGATTTGTGCGCGGACGGGCCGAATATTTTTGTGAACGGTGAAAAATACAGCCATATCAGCAAAGAAAATATTGAAAAGATTTTGGAGGCTATTTAATGGAAAAATTGAGCCCTGTATACACGCTCAACAATGAGTGCCAAGATTGTTACAAATGTGTGCGCAGGTGTCCGGTCAAGGCGATACGTATTCAAGACGGGCATGCCTGCGTCATCGGCAACAGGTGTATTGCATGCGGCAAATGTGTGGCGCCATGTCCGAGCGGAGCAAAGAGAGTGCGCTCTGATGTGGCGTACGTTAAAGAAATGATTGATTCGGGCAAAAAAGTTTATGTTTCACTCGCGCCGTCGTGGCGTGCGAGTTTTGGTTGCACGCTTGAGCAACTTGTGGACACTTTTCAAAAGCTTGGTTTTCAAGGGGTGAGTGAAACGGCGCTCGGTGCCGAACAGGTTTCAATCAAAACGGCGGAAATCTTAAACAATGCTGATAAGGGGCTTTTTATTTCAAGTGCCTGTCCGGTGATTGTAGATTATATCCATCTTTACAAGCCTGAAATGGTGCAATATATTGTGCCGCTTGCCTCGCCGGCACAGACGCATGCCAAACTTTTGAAAGAAAAATTTGGTGAGGACATATCGGTTGTTTTTGTGGGACCTTGTATTGCCAAGAAAAACGAATCGGATTCAAATCCTGATTTGATTGCAAGTGCTTTAACATTTGAAGAGTTAAAGGTTTGGTTTAAGGAAGATGACGTTATTATAGAGGAAAAAGGCAACATCGAAAATTCTGTTGTACCGAATCTTGCGCATGAAGGTACGTTGTATCCTTTAGACGGTGGTATGAACAAGACAATAGAACTTGTCGGCGTGAAAAAAGATGTGCAACTGACACAGGTTTCATCGCTCCATCTGTTTTTTAAGACGCTTGATGCTGTTGATGTCAGCCATTTGACAAAGCCCTTGTTTATTGAGGCTTTAGCCTGTGCCGGAGGGTGTGTGAACGGGCCTTGTGTGGCAACAAATGAGGCGCATTTGAATAATGTGTCAACAATTTTGAGCCATGTGAATTATCGCAGTGATGTGCCGCAAAAAGCCGAGGTTGCCGTTGAAAAGCAATTTGCAAGGCAGGCTGTTCAAAGAAAAGATTGGACGTTGGATGAAATGAAAGAAGCATTGAAGCGAATCGGTAAATACGCACCCGAAGATGAAATTAATTGCGCCGGTTGCGGTTATCAAACATGCAGAGGCTTGGCAAGAGCCCTCTTGCAAGGAGATGCGGAACCGTCAATGTGTGTTTCGTATATGCGTCAGCTTGCAACAAAAAAGGTGGCGGCCATGCTCAAATCCATGCCGTCGGCGATGTTCGTTTTGGATAAAGAATTTAAGATTTTGGAAACGAATGAGGCTTTTATTAAGGAGTTTACGGGGGATATGAAAAATGAATTTCTTGCCAATCCTTCGCTTTTAAGCGGGGTGAATGTGCAAAATTTTGTGCCGTGGCAGGATATTTTCAAGACCGTGTTGATAACCAATCAGGAAGTGCACAAAGAGCACTGTCGTTTCAACGGCAAAGTTTATGATGTGCATGTGTTCGGCATTGAAGCCGGTGAGAGTTTGGGCGCTATTGTGAGCAATGTGACCTTGAATTTGAACGGGCATGAATATGTGGCAAAACAGGCGCGGGAAGTTATCAACAAAAATATTGCAACCGTTCAGCAAATTGCTTGTTTGCTTGGCGAACATATGGTCGAAACGGAGGCGCTTTTGAGCGCAATCGCCGAAGACTATAAAGACGAAGGTGAGGAATAAAAACCGATGTTCGTCGATGTGTGGTGTCATAAAGTTAAAAAATACAACCAAAACGCGTTTGGTGATTATTTTGTTTCAAAACGTGAAAAAGACGGCAAGATTTTTGCCGTTTTGTCGGACGGTTTGGGCAGCGGCATTAAGGCAAACATTTTATCGTGTATGACATCGACGATGCTTTTGAAATTTATGGAAAAAGAAGTGCCGATTAAAGAAGCGGCGGAGATTATTATGAACTCGTTGCCGGTTTGTCAGGTCAGAAAAATCAGCTATGCGACTTTTTCGGCCGTTCAGGCTGATGAAGACGGTAATGTTTTGGTTGTCGAAGAAGGCAATCCCTCTTTTTTGCGGATGAAGGGTGACGAAATTTGCGAGCCGGATTATCATGAAGTGATTTCAACTTCTTTTCCGGACAGGCATTTGAAGGTCTATCAATTCAAAGCCGATTTGGGTGACAGACTTGTTTTTTGCTCGGACGGGGTAACGCAAGCCGGTATGGGTGAAAGAGCCTATCCTTTGGGTTTTACAAGAGAGGGGTTTATCAGGTATGTGAAAGGGGCTTTGAAGGTCAATCCTGAAATATCAAGCTCGAATTTGGCCTCAAAAATTGTGACACGTGCCATGCAATGTGAGCCGGAGATGTTGCCGCAAGACGATATTTCGTGCGCGGTGATGTATTTTAGAAATCCGCGAAAGGCGCTTATTTTTACGGGGCCGCCGTATGAAAAACAAAAAGACGCCGAATACACAAGGCAGCTTTTGATGTTTAACGGCAAAAAGGCGATTTGCGGCGGCACAACAGCCAATCTTGTTTCACGCGAAAGCAAAAGGCCCGTTATCAGTATGCCGGTAATGAATATGGGGTCGCTTCCGCCAACGTCAAAGATGGACGGGGTCGATTTGGTAACCGAGGGAATTTTAACGTTAACGCGTACGCTTGAATATTTGGAACAGGAAAAGCTCAACGAACAGGATGCGGCCGGTGAATTAGTAAAGTTTTTACTTGATTGTGATACGATTGAGTTTATGGTAGGTGCTATGCTTAACCAAGCCCATTATGATCCGAGCCTGCCGATTGAAATCGAAATCAGGCGCAATGTGATTAAAAAAATGAAGAAGGTTTTGGAAAATAATTATTTTAAACGTGTGACCATTCATTATGTTTAGGAGAACAAATATGGCAAAAATCAAAATACAAATTTGTAACGGAACAACCTGCTTTGTGATGGGCGGTGGTAATCAGCAGGCCTTATCCGAAATTTTGAAAAACAAGTATCAGGACAAGATTGAAATAGAAGCTGTGCGTTGTTTTGAGCTTTGCTCTCAAAAAGATGCCTTTTCAAAAGCGCCTTTTGTGAAAGTTGATGAGCAGGTTATTGATCAGGCGAATATAGAGAAAATTACAAAAGCAATAGAAGAGAAACTATAAAAATGACAGAAGAAATTGTTGCAACGAAAAGATTAAAAAGAGAAATTTTGGTTCGTCTTGTCAAGGCGTTTATGTCGGACAATTTTGAAGAAAATGTGCGATTGATTCCGTATGATATGAGGCCGAAGGGGAGTGAAGTGCCTTTCAGGTGCTGTATCTATAAAGAAAGAGCAATTTTACGTTCACGCGCCATTGCAGGTCTCGGGTTTGCCATGGAGGAAGATGATGAGCGCACGCTTTTGTCTGATTTTGCACACAAGGCATTGGAGCGCGAAAAGCCGGAGGAACATCCTCTGACCGTTTTGCAAAATGCGTGCAAAGGGTGTCCGTCATCTAAGATTTTTGTGACCGAACTTTGCCAAAGTTGTGTGGCAAAACCGTGTTTGACGGCTTGCAAGTTCGGGGCGATTGATCATGTGAGCGGAAGGTCTGTTATTCATCAGGAAAAGTGCAAAAAATGCGGTATGTGTATGAATGCGTGTCCGTATCATGCTATTGTCAAGACGATTGTGCCTTGTGAAGAGGCCTGTCCGGTCGGCGCTATTGCCAAAGGTGAAGATGGATTTGCGCATATTGATCATGAAAAGTGCATTTCTTGCGGCAAGTGTGTGACGGCCTGTCCGTTTGGGGCAACGCATGCCAAAAGCCAGATTATTGATGTTTTAAGGCGCATCAAAGAAGGCAAAAAAGTTATTGCAATGTTTGCGCCGGCGCTTATCGGGCATTTGCCTTGCAGTGCCGAACAAATCAAAGCCGCTTTCAAAAAAATAGGATTTTTTGACGTTTATGAAGTGGCTCAGGGCGCAGATGTGACGGCCAAAACGGAAGCCAAAGATTTTGAAGAACGCCTCAAAGAAGGAGCCTCTTTTATGACAACCTCCTGCTGCGCGGCATATAATGAGCTTGTCAAAAAGCATTTGCCGGAGATGAAGCCTTATGTTTCAGACGCAAAGACGCCGCTTTACTACACGGCAGAAATTGTCAAAAAAGAACATCCGGATGCGGTGACGGTGTTTATCAGTCCGTGTTTTGCAAAACGTCGTGAGGTTTTGGACAATCCGAACATCAATTATGTGTTAAATTTTGAAGAACTCGGTGCTATATTTATTGCAATGGGAATAGAAGTTGACACATGCGAAGAAAAAGAGTTTGCATATAAGAGCTCTAAAGAGGCGCGTGAATTTGCCGTTTCAGGCGGGGTGGCACGCTCTGTTTTAGCGGCATGGCGTGGTGAGCCTGACGCCGTCAAACCGGTGGTCATTAACGGGCTCAACAAAGAAAGTTTACGTAATCTCAAAGTCTATGCCAAAACGGGAAAATGCCCGCTCGGCAATCTGGTTGAGGTGATGTGTTGTGAGGGCGGATGTATTGGCGGAAACGCCGGCTTAAATACGGTTAAAGCCGCACTCAAAAAAGTTGGCGAATATGCTTCAAAGGCTCATTCGCTCGAAAATGAATAAAAAAGGAAAGGTAAAAAATAAAATGACAACAGAACAAAAACAAGTATTAACGTTAGATGATTTGGATGCGCTTCTTGACAGAGTGCATGCGGCGCAGAATCAATACGCCACATTTTCGGAAGAAAAAGTTGATGCGATTTTTAAGGCTGCCGCAACCGCTGCCAACAAAATGCGAATCGATTTGGCCGAAATGGCTGTCGAAGAAACGGGTATGGGCGTTTTGGAAGACAAAATCATTAAAAACCACTTTGCAAGCGAATATATTTATAACAAGCACAAAGGGGTTAAAACTTGCGGTATTATCAAACGTGACAAGGTAAACGGAACAAAAATCGTCGCGGCACCGCTCGGGGTGATTGCCGGTATTGTGCCGACAACAAATCCGACATCAACTGCGATTTTCAAATCTTTGATTGCTTTGAAGACAAGAAACGGTATTGTCTTTTCACCGCATCCGAGAGCTAAAAAATCAACAATTGCCGCCGCTAAAGTTGTTTTGGATGCGGCTGTTAAAGCCGGTGCGCCGAAAGATATTATCGGCTGGATTGATGAACCGACGATGGAACTTTCGGGCGCATTGATGGGACATAAGAAAATTCAGTGCATCTTGGCAACAGGTGGTCCGGGAATGGTGAAAGCGGCTTATTCGAGCGGAACGCCGGCCATCGGCGTCGGTTCCGGAAACACGCCTGCGATTATTGATGAAACGGCGGATATCGAGATGGCTGTTTCTTCGATTTTGATATCTAAGACTTTTGATAACGGTATGATTTGCGCTTCCGAACAATCGGTGATTGTGGTCAAAGATGTGTATGAAGCCGTTAAAAAAGAATTTGTTTATCGCGGGGCTTATCTCTTAAGTAAAAAGGAAACAGAGCAGCTTGCAAAAATTATTTTGACACCGAAAGGGGTTAATGCGGCGATTGTCGGTCAGCCGGCTTATAAAATTGCTGAGCTTGCCGGATTTAAGGTGCCTCAAGATGCGAAAATTTTGCTTGCCGAACAAACGGATTACAGCGCGGAAAATCCATATGCTCACGAAAAATTATCGCCGATTTTGACCATGTATAAGGCTGAAAATTTTGAAGAGGCAACAGATATGGCTTATGCGCTTGTGAACCTCGGCGGTTTGGGGCATACGTCTGTTTTATACACCGATGAGCGCGTGCAGGACAGAATAGATTTTTATGCGGCCAAAATGCCGACAGGTCGAATTTTAATCAACAGCCCGTCATCTCAAGGCGGAATCGGTGATTTATACAATTTTCGTTTGGAGCCGTCGTTGACTTTGGGTTGCGGCTCATGGGGAGGAAACGCGGTCAGCGAAAACGTTGGGGTGAAACATTTATTAAACTATAAAACAGTTGCGGAAAGGAGAGAAAATATGTTGTGGTTTAGAGTGCCTCCGAAAATTTATTTTAAACGCGGTGCAACCGATTTGGCTTTGCGCGAATTTGAAGGCAAAAAGCGTGCTTTTATTGTGACCGACAGATTTTTGTTTGACAGTGGCGCGGTGAGAGCCATTACAGATGTTTTTGAAGAAATCGGAGTTGATTTTCAAATTTTCTTTGACGTGAAACCGGATCCGGATTTGTCGACAATTGAGCAGGCTTTGACAATGGTTAAAACCTATCAGCCTGATTTGATTGTGGCATTGGGCGGCGGTTCGCCGATGGATGCGGCAAAGGTGATTTGGCTGATGTATGAGCACCCTGAGACGAATTTTGAAGATGTGGCAATGCGCTTTATGGACATCAGAAAGAGGATTTGCCAGCTTCCGGAACTCGGGCAGAAAGCAAAGCTTGTTTGCATTCCGACAACATCGGGTACAGGCTCGGAGGTGACACCGTTTGCAGTAATTACCGATGATAAAACGCATCTGAAATATCCCTTGGCAGATTATGCATTAACGCCTTCAATGGCCATCGTTGATGCGAACTTTGTTGACGGTATGCCGAAAGGTTTGACATCTGCCGGCGGTATTGATGCTTTGGTGCATGCGTTGGAAGCTTATGTTTCTTGTATGGCAACAAACTATACAAACTCGCTTGCCCTAGAGGCCATCAAGCAAATTTTCCGCTATTTGCCGAGCGCATATAAAAACGGTGCAAATGACCCGAAAGCAAGAGAAAAAATGCACAACGCCGCCACAATGGCAGGTATGGCTTTTGCCAATGCCTTTTTGGGTTTGTGCCACTCCATGGCGCATAAGTTGGGCGCAATGTATCGTATTCCGCATGGTATTGCAAATGCGTTGCTGATATGCCAAATCATTCGTTTTAATGCTAACGACAAGCCGACAAAGCAGGCGATTTTCCCGCAATACAAAGTGCCTGAAGCTAAAAAACGCTATGCGCAAATTGCACATGTTTTGTATTTGGGCGATGAAAATACAAGCGAAGATGAGCGTGTTAATTTGCTCATAGATGCTATTGCCAAGCTTAAAGATGAGATTGAAATTCCGAGATCAATCAAAGAATACGGCATTGATGAAAAGACTTTCATGCAAAATCTTGATGAGCTTGTGAGATTGGCCTATGACGATCAGTGCACGGGCGCAAACCCTGTTTATCCGCTCATGAGCGAGATTAAGCAAATTTATCTCGACGCTTTTGAAGGAAAATACTAAGGATGTCGGCAATCTCGGGAAACTTGATACACCGTTTAACGCTTTATCATTGCATTTTAAATTATACTGTGAATGAGCAGGAATTTGTTTCAAGCAACGAGATTGCCGCTTTTTTGAAAATTGATGATTCTCAGGTCAGAAAAGATATTGCTGCTTGCGGTATTCAGGGATTGCCGAAACACGGATACAAGGTTTTTGATTTAAAAAAGAGTATTGAAAAAAAGCTTTCCTTTAATGAACAGACGGATATATTTGTGATTGGAGCAGGGCATTTGGCAACGGCCTTAACGCAATATGCTGACTTTAAGGCCTATGGCATCAATATTTTGGCACTTTTTGACAATGACGAATCAAAAATCGGGCAAATGATTAACGGCAAACGCGTCTTTGATATCAATCGTTTGGAAAACCTGATTGAACGCATGAAAATTGACACCGTGATTTTGGCACTTCCGCCTCAAAACGCACAAGAAATGACAAATCGCCTTGTCAAAAGCGGGATTAAATTTATTTGGAATTTTACACCTTGTATCATCAAAGTTCCGGATAATGTGATTGTTTATTACGAAAACATTGTGAGCGGTTTTTTGCAGCTTAAATTATAAGTATTGAATGTTATTTATAACTTTATTTTTCCTTTGATAATGAAAAGCCGGCGATACACAGACCATCGGCTTTTGTATTTTTTTGTTGATTGTATTATAGATTTTCCTTTATTTTCGGAATTTTCTAAAATGGTAATGCTTGTGAAAGAGAAAGTCAAGCGTATTTTAGATTTATCAAGCAGGCCTTTAGGATAAGTGCGGCGGGGATTTAAAAATTTAACAATCATTTTAAGTAAATTTTAATAAAATGTTATATACTTATATATGTTTAATATGATAAAGAAAGGTTTTTCTTATGCATAAATATCTTTATTTAAGTTCTTTTATTTTTTTGTTGTCTGCCTGCAGTTCAACACACCAAGGCACAAAAAGCCTGAATGTTGACGGTTTGGCGCTTAATGCAAGGCCGTTGCAGGTTTCCGTAGTTCCGGGTGAAAAAATTTCCGGTACGGTTGAATGCACAAATTTTTTGGGTATTCCGTTTGTTTCGCCGGCTAAAGAAGCCTATGGTGCAAGACTTGAAACAACTTCAGGTAATTTTGCAAGCGATAAATGTACGCGTGGCGCCATTTATAATGCGATTGTTTCTTCAAACGCAGATGTTATCTTGGCACCGCAATATATGACAAACGGAAAGAGCTTTTTATGTCTGCCGTTTATAGGTTGTATGTACAATCATGTAGAAGTGACCGTGACCGGATATAAAGGCACATACCAAAATATCAGAGAAATGCCTGAAAATGTGATTGAAGAAAGATTCTTAAAGTCTCAACCCAAACAAGAGCCTGCAAGAAGACGTCTTTCAAACTTTTTTACAGGTAACTAAAGACGAGCAAAACATCCCTTAAATCAATTAAGGGATGTTTTTTTATCAAATAGGATGGTTTTTATCTTAAAAACCAATGACTGAATTTTTGTTTTAAGTTTTTTGAGCTTTTGAGGGCGAAGTAAGGTACGCCGAATCCCAAAAACGATTCTTCATTTTTGAGGTGATTAACAATCATTTGCGTATCATAATCACTGATGCGCTTGATTTTTTTATCAATATTAAAAAGCGGCTCTTTTAGATTTTTATCCGGTTCTGAAAGCGTTTTGACGCGGATAAAAGGCATACGGTTGAATTTTAGAAGTTGCATCGGATAAGAAAGCTGATCTTCTTTTTTATAGTTTTTGATATAGCTGTTGCCTGAAAATCCGAGTTCGGTCAAAAACGGGGTTAAAATACTTTCATACATTTTTCTGTTTGATGACGGGATAATATTGTTCCAAAATTCATGAAATTTTTCGCTTTTTAAAATATCATTTTTGAAGACCATGAAATAGCTGTCCAAATGATAATTGCTGTTATAATTTTCGGTCAGACCCCAAAAATCGTAATCACGCAATTCCATATAATCAAAAATATCTTCCATATTGCTCATCGGTCCGTAAATACTGTCATTACAGATAATCATTTCATCATAGGTCATAATTTTTTCCCAACCAATGTGGTTGATTAAAATTTGCCACGAACCGAAATCATAGCCTTTATGTTGAGCGCTGGCGGCGTATTTTGTATAAGGTTTTAATTTCTCAAGTTCTTTTGCATTCATTTTAGCATCGGCGAAATAATACACATCGCTTAATTTTGAAAGCTTTCGTGCCAAATAAATGACGTAATCCTGCACAATGTTTTTCTTGTCAAAGCCGGCAAGAAGGCAAATTTTTTTGCTCATAGTACTCTCCATAGATGAAATGTGCTCTAAAATATAAGGACTGTTTTTTAGCATTTAAACGGTGGACAACAACTTTTTTAAGCTGAAAGATAAAAATCTTTGTTCTATAAAAATCAGGTATGAGAAATAAGGTGTGACGAATGAAGAACGTATTTGATTTTGACTATGATAAAAGTATTGTATCTCTGAGCAATTCTATTTTAAAATATTATCACGTTAAGCAAACGCATCCTTCGCTTGAATGTCTTGACAAAGAATTTGAGATAAACCCCAAAAACGTGGTATTAATGATTTTGGACGGGCTCGGTGCGACGCTTTTGAAAAAAAATTTGCCAGCGGATTCTTTTTTAAGGCAGAACCTTAAAGATGAGATTTTTTCTGTTTTTCCGCCGACAACGGCTGCTGCCACGATTGCGTATCATTCGGCCTTGACGCCTTATGAAAGCGGGTGGCTCGGGTGGATGTGTTATTATCCGGAAATCGGTGAGATTGTTGAAAATTTTAACAATGTTGCCTTTTATACGCGTGAAAAGTTAAACACACCCGCGCCGTCAAAAACGTTGATTAAGTTCAAGACGATTTATGAACAGATAACCGAACAAAATCCGGATGTCGCGTATTTTAAGATTTTTCCGGATTTTGAACCGGACGGATGTGCGAGCTTTGATGAAATGTGTATGCGCATTGTTGAAGCTTCAAAAACTTCGGATAAAAGAAAAATTATTTCGGCCTATTGGACGGAGCCCGATCATTTAACGCATTTATGCGGTACAAATGCGCAGGAAGTTAAAGACGTTTTAAGGCAGATGGATTTAAGTTTGCAAAAAATGGCTGAAAATTTAGAAAATACGCTTTTGATTATTTCGGCCGATCATGGTCTGATTGATGTTGAGGAATTGTATATCAACGATTATCCGGTTCTTTGTGATATGCTTGAAATGCCGCCGTGTTTGGAGTCGCGCTTTGTGACCTTTTATGTTAAAAATGCGTGTTATGATGCTTTTCAAGCAGAATTTGAAAAAGTTTTCGGCTCCTATTTTAAGCTTTATACTAAAGAAGCATTTTTAAAGACAGGTTTGCTCGGAAACGGTATCAGGCACAGATGTGTTGACGGTTGTTTGGGTGATTTTTTGGCGATTGCGACAAAAGACAAGACCTTGCGCTATCGGCCTGAAAATTTTGACCTGAAAGGCAATAAGGCCGATCATGCGGGTATCAGTGAAGACGAGATGAAAATTCCCTTAATTGTTAAGGCGTTTTAGAACGTGTAGAGCGGTTCAGCCGCCTTTTGGCAAATCGGGTAATAGTAAAAATACGCGCTCGTCAAGGCAAGTGAGGCTACCGGCACAAACACTTTTTCAAACGGAAAGTGCGCATGACCGCCGTTTTTCTTTTTCATCCATTGATAAAATTCAGATGATAAAATGAGCACCAGTGCACCCACGATAACGCTGAACAAGAACGGATCAAGATAAAAGATAAAACCGACGACTTCCGCATGATAATTCAGTTTTCCGAGGTACATAAACCCAATCATTGCAACGGATAAAACAATCAAAACAGTATCACGATAGGCAAAATGCAAGTTTTTTTTATCAAACCATTTGATGGTCCAAAAACCGAGCAAGACCAAAAATGCGCCTGCCCATACACCGACAACGCTGTCATCAACCCCTAAATGACGGGCAATTTCAAGCGAAGCGCCGACGGCAATGGTACAAACGGCACATGCCGGATTGGCAAAAGCGGACTTAAAGGTTAAAAGTGCACAAAGCAAAACAAGCGAAAACAACATTTTTCTTTTCCTTTATCAAAGTATTTGTTGTTATTATGGACACTATTCAATGGAAATCAAGACTTTTTATGATATTTTCAAAAATTATCTGTTTTAATAGAAGCTTGTCAAAATATATTTTTTGTTTGACATTTGTTTTTTAGTGTGCCATTATTTAGGCGTAACCGAAATGGTTGCGGTGTTTAAACGACACGTCCATTGTATGTAGCTCCTTTATGAGGAGTTGTCGAGATAAGCGCATTTAGTGTGGCGAATAAGGCAAACTGTACAATGGCAGTTCGTTTAGCTCCTCTTCCGTTTTGATTGTTCAAGATGGAATTTTTTTTATTTATTTGAGAAAAAGGATTTTAAAATGAGAAAATACTGGGTTTATGTTATTTTATTTATGTTTTTTTGGCTTAACAATCAAGCTTATGCAGAATGCTCAAGTGCCATTTGTTATACATGGAATCCGGGGGTGGAAAACAATTGCGGACAAGGTTGTACCTACACTTTTGAAAATGGTACGGTTTATGTGACAGCTGACGGAAACAATGCGACAATTTCCGAAGGCGTTTTATCTCCAGGTAATTATGATACGATGCCATCTGATATCTCCAGTGTTATTATAGATGGAAATTTTGAAACAATAGGTCAACATGCTTTTCTTTCATTGGGGGCACGTATCTCGGGGAAAGACGGTACTCTCACACTTAAAAATGTTGGTTGGAATGCATTTGGAAATGGTACTAATTATCTAACGGGAGAAATTTTGGTATCAGATTCTATTTCTGAGATGGGGCAAGGCTATTTGGTTAACACTGTTCTTGACGGAATACTGATTATCCCTGAAAATATTCAGTTTTCTAACGGACCTTTAAGAGGTATAAAACTCGGTGAAAACAGTAAAATATACTGCGGTGTCGATGATTGTGAAAAAAAATTGAGGGATTCTTGTAATAGTTTGGGTACTTTAAAACAAGCCTGTATAGATTCACTTAAAAAAATCGTTGAAGCAAATAAGCTGAAAGCTTTTCCTTCGGGGTGTCAGGATATGAAAAGCACAGGTTGCACAAAATGCACAAACACAAGATTCAGGTTAACGGACGGAAAATGTAACCGCATTATTTATACCATCGACGAAGCGAATGCCGCGGTGGGGAAAACAAACACCTTTTCGATTCGATACAGATAAAAAATGTTGTCATTTTAAAATAAATGCTTGCATAATCGATTTTTTTATTTTATGAAGACAAAATCGACTGGAGAGATGGCAGAGTGGTCGAATGCGGTTGACTCGAAATCAATTGTGCCCATTGCGGGCACCGGGAGTTCGAATCTCCCTCTCTCCGCCAACAAAAAAATTCACCCTTCACGGGTGATTTTTTTGTTGGCAGAATAAGACAGGATTCGAAGTCCCGGGAAGGGAGTTCGAGTATAAGCGAAAGGCGGGCGTGAGAACGCCGGTCGGCAAAGCCGAT
>CADAAN010000021.1 GCA_902785935.1 uncultured Pseudomonadota bacterium | reverse complement strand
TCTTGTGTAAAGAGGATTGCCTGGGAATCTGCCCTGTGTGCGGGGCGGACCGTAACGTCCATCCCTGCAGCTGCGATACCGGCACCATCGATCCAAGACTTGCGGCATTAAAGCAGTTCATCAAATATTAAATACCATTTTTGCTTAGGAGGTGTATGGAAAATGGCAGTACCGAAAAGGAAAATGACCAAAGCACGCCGCGATTCCCGCCGCGCGAACTGGAAGCTGACTGCTCCGGGCCTGGTTGAATGCCCGCAGTGCCACGAAATGAAGATGCCGCACCGTGTGTGCCCGGAATGTGGTTACTATAACGGGAAAGAAGTTATCAAAACCGAAGAATAATCTAAAAACGAGAATTGACCCTGAAGATGTAAGTCTTCAGGGTTTTTTCGTTTTGCTTACAATATTCCGTGTTTCCTTTTTATTAATAATGTTCAACACAAGCGGACCCGTTTCAGCTTCTTAGTATATTTGTACTGATTTTTCAAAAAGGGCTTGCATTAGAAAAGGAAAAATAGTATAATGCATACAAGTAGGTGTTATAACCAGGTATTAAAAGCGAGGTGATAAAATGAATTCTTCGAAAAAACTGGTTCGTCATGGGAAGTTGCAGAAGTTGATTCAGAAGGATCCATTTTTAACCGACGAACAGCTGGCAAAGACATTAAAGGTCAGTGTGCCAACTGTGCGGCTTGATCGCCTTTCGCTGAATATACCTGAACTGCGGGAGCGGATCCGCGCGATGGCCAGCGCGGCCAGCACACGCCTGAAAGCAATCGATCAGAAGGATATTGTAGGCGAGCTGATTGATCTGGAACTTAACAAGTCCGCCATTTCAACCCTGACTGTCACCAATGAGATGGTACTGGGAAAAACCGGAGTGGGCCGGGGCTATTTCATGTATGCGATGGCAGATACGCTGGCTCTTGCGCTGGTAGATACTGAATTTGCCTTAACGGCTGTCGGTAATGTAAAGTATAAAGTGCCTGTGTATCCCGATGACAGGCTGGTAGCCAAAGCGGATGTGACCAACATCAAAGACGGAAAATATTACATTTTGTGCTTGAAACAATAAAAGAAAATCGGCCTCTTTTCAAACAAGAGGCTGATTTTTTAATTAAAGCTCAAGAAATAAGTCAAGTATATTTTATGAAAATCCGCAATGCGATTGCATATTTTCATAAAATTAAAGATAAATGCGCAAAAAAAACTCAATATGACATTGTTTTAATGATTTTTGACTTGATTTTTAAAGAGCTTGTTTTATACTCGTCATCATAACCGAGATGGTTATGGTGTTTACAAAACACGCACAAACGTATCCTTCCGTCAAGGAGGAGTTTCCGGGATAAGCATTTTGATGTCGAAGAAGGAAATCTGTGTTTGTGCAGTTTTGTAGCTCCTCCGTTTTGGTTTTTCAAAGCGGTTTTTGTTTTAATCATAAAAAAAGGAAAAAAGCAATGACAACAACAGGACATATCCGCGGTCGCATAGATTCCGTCACACCCAATCCGATTGATGTTTATGTCGGTGAACGCATCAAATTAAGACGTAAACTTTTAGGTTTATCACAAAGCAATTGTGCAAAAAAACTCGGCCTGACTTTTCAGCAGGTACAAAAATACGAAAAAGGAATCAATCGTATATCCGCCAGCCGTTTGTGGGATATATCATGTGCTCTGGGTGTTTCGATGGATTACTTTTTTGAACATATGGATAAACAAATCAGCGATTTAAGTCCGGCAGCCTTAAATACCGGACAGCCTTTTGACAACAAAAATAAATACATGGATCCGATGTCTTCAAACGAAATGTTACAGCTTGTCATGAATTATCGCCGGTGCAAAAAATTTTGCCCCAAAATCGCCGCATCTCTTTTTAAGCTGATGTCTGATGCCGGTAAAGTCGGTACATTTTTTCCCTATGCTGATGACGAAAAATAAACTCAAATACAGTCTACGGCTTAGCCCACCATGTCATCGGATCAAAACCGATTTTTTCATCTGTTTCAGGCATTAAAAACTTATTTTGATACCCTACTCTGTTATAAGGCGAATACCATTGAAAAATCAGATAATATTCGCTTAACAATACGCGGTCTAAAGCCTTGATAAGCGCAATATATTCATCCCTTTCGTCTGCCTTGATAATCTCATCAATTAAGTCATCAACA
Source organism: uncultured Pseudomonadota bacterium (assembly GCA_902785935.1). Lineage (GTDB taxonomy): Bacteria > Pseudomonadota > Alphaproteobacteria > RF32 > CAG-239 > UBA1254. The sequence continues at coordinate 16,698 of CADAAN010000021.1, read as the reverse complement.
ACCTTGTTTTGAATACCTGAAACATTATAACTGCCCTTGATATCAGCCGATTTTGAACCATACAATTCTTTAAGCTCATTGCCCGGCATCGCGCTGATTCGATACGACATAATCGCCATATCAAAATCAAAATTATCCATGCGGTTTTTAAAAACATTGACTTCCAAAGTCCGAAATGTCGCCTTGATGCCGATTTTTTTCAAATTGTTGATAAACGGCAACATCACGCGCGTAAAAGTGTTGCCGTTGGCAGAATTGGTCAAAATTTCAAACTCAAACGGACGCCCTGTTTTGACGTCACGCATCTTGCCGTCAATAATTTCATATCCGGCCTCTTTAAAAAGGCGAACGGCTTCTTTTAAATTGTTGCGTAATTTTTGAGGCGTCGCATTGTCCGGCAACTTAAACTCAAACTCAAAAATTTCATCACCCAAAGCGTTGCGATATTTTTCTAAAATCTCTTTTTCTCTGCCGTCGGGCAAACCCTTTGCCTCATAAGGCGTGTTTGTAAAATAGCTCGAAAGCCTTTTATAAGCGCCGTAAAACAACTTTTCGTTTGCAAAATCAAAATTAAATGCCAAATCAAGCGCACGCCGAACACGTTTGTCTTTGAATTTATCCCGCCTCAAATTGATGGCAAAATGTTGCAAAACGGCAGGATTGTTGTGTTCAAAGGCTTTTTTAACAACCTTGCCCGATTTAACCAAATCATTGTCATAGCCCGTTGCCCAAATTTTGGCAATGTATTCTTCACGCACGTCAATATTGCCTGCAAACAAAGCCTGCAAAGTCACGGTTGTATCCTGATAATAATCGATTCTGATTTCATCAAAATTAAAAAAACCCTTGCGCACCGGCAAATCTTTTGCCCAATATGTATTATCACGCACAAGGGTGATATATTTTCCGGCCTCAAAATCTTTGATTTTATACGCCCCTCCACCAAGCGGAATCTCAAGCGACGGCTTTGAAAAATCTCTGCCCGCCCAATCTTTTTTCGGCATTATCTTAAATTGCGTCAAAATCAGCGGCAATTCTTTGTTTTGAGTGCCTTTTTTGAAATAAAAACGCACATATCTGTCATTGAGCTTTTCTGTCCTGTCCACATCGGCATAGTAAGCCCTGTATATCGGCGCGCCTTTTTCAATCAAAGCCTCAAAGCTGAAAATCACATCATCAGCCAAAACAGGTGAACCGTCGGCAAATCTAGCCTCGGGGTTCAATAAAAAACCGACATAATCTTCGCCAAGCTCAAATTTTTCGGCAATCAAGGGATAAGCCACGGAAATATCGTCGGCAGGAGTAAAGCCCAAGCTGTCCCAAATCAGGCCGGCCACCGTTCCTGAGGCCGTACCTTTTAAAATGAAGGGGTTAAAATTATCAAACCCGCCATATTCGGGCATAACGATTCTGCCGCCTTTTTTTGCATCAGGATTAACATAATCAAAAGCCTTAAAGTCGTCAGGATATTTTGCCGCCCCGTAAAGTGCGATTTTATTTTCAAACGCTGACGCAGCATTTGCACACGAAAGCACAAAAAACACGGCAAAAAATGCGATTTTAAGCTTTTTCATCGCTATCCGTCCAACCGCCGAAAGGATAAGCCAAATTTTCGCTTTCTTCAGAATCATCTTCTTTTTGATTATCTTCTGGTGCCGACAAAGCCGGTTCATCCAAGAAGGCTTCTAAGGTTTTTGCATTGTTGTCCGCCATCTCTTTTAAGGACAGCGAAATATCATCTTCGTCTTGCGTATCTTCAAAATTTGAAGCCTCAAAATGAGGTTCGTTATCAAGCGCCTGTTCTTCTTTTGCCTTTAAGACAGGTTCCGAGGAAGGTTCATCCTGTTTCATACGTTGCTGAAGGGTTGCAAAAAATGTTTCATCATCATCCGCATCATCTTCTGATTGAAGATAGCCTTCATTGTCCTGCTTTTTCTTTTTACCGAAAAGATTGACTTTTTTGAAGATTGAATTTTTTTTAGGTGTTTCATTTTCTTTTTTTTCAACCAAAGGCTTGCTTTCTGTCGGTTCATCAGGTGCTTGCATCTTTTCAATCGATGGAGATATTTCAAAAGTCGGTTCTTCAACAACTTGCTTAACAGGCTCTTTTTTCTGCTGCGTCAAATCAAGCGCAATCGGTGAGAGCATGGCATAAACCTTGCCCATCACCCCCGTTTGCAAAATCGTGATAAAAATGCGATCTCTGTCATGTTTTTCAAGCATATCCGACAGATTTTGATAACGTGCGCAAAATTCAAGCAACGTGCCCTTAAAAACACTGTCACGCTCTGCCTTGTCTTTCAAATAAGCATCAAAATCCGCATGCGCCTTTGCATTTTCAATAAATGTTTTGGCAATAATCCATCGTTCACCGTTTTTCACCCTTGTCCACAATTCTCCCAATTTGACGGAAGATGCAGCATTTGAGCGTTGAGCAATATCAGCCAAAATTTCATTCATATCGGCCACAAAAATATCAAATTTACCGACGACGAATCCGTCTTTAATTTCATGTTCCGCATCAAGCATCACACGAACGACCAAATCGGTATAATCCTGATTTTTTTTCATCTGTGTATACAGTTGTTCAAGTTTTTTATCGGTTGATTTTGTCTTAAAATACTGATTGATAAAACCAAAAACCTGCCATACAATCCACACAGGGATAACAACAAGCCCGGCATAAAGCGCCAATGTATAAGCATCGATTGACGACATATCCACCGTTTCAAAGCGCGTATGCACAAACAGTCCGGCATAAATAAACCACACCAGTGATGAAAAAACAGACATAAAAAACAATACAGTCAGCAAATTTATTCTCCATATTAAGCTCAAGTTGGCTTATATTAAAATTTTTCAAACGATATTTCAATCATTTGCACCAAAAAATCAACAATATAAAAATAAATGATGTTTTTTTTGATAAAAAGTGCTAAGAAGATAAAAACAAATTAAAGTATTGAGGAGATATAAATGTCGCAAGAATCGCCGGAAGTCACTTTGGATTTTGAAGAAGAAATTTCTACGGTGGAAGAAAAAATCGCCCACTTGCAAGAACTTTCAAAGCAAGAAGATGTTGATGTCCAAAAAGAAATCAAGCGTCTTCAAACAAAACTCAATCGCCTTTTGAGTGAAGCTTATCAAAACCTTAGCCCATGGCAAATTACTGAGGTTGCAAGACACCCTAACCGCCCTCATACGCTTGATTATATCAATGCTTTGATTGAAGATTTTGTTTTGCTTTCGGGTGACAGGTGTTTTGGTCAGGATGACGCGATGATTTGCGGTATCGGCAAGTTTGAGGGCATTTCGGTTGTCATTATCGGTCAGGAAAAAGGCCATGATTTGGATACACGCGTTAAGCATAATTTCGGTATGGCAAAACCGGAAGGCTACCGAAAAGCGCAACGTATGATGGATTTGGCTTCGCGCCTGAATATGCCTGTTTTGAGCTTTGTTGACACGGCAGGCGCATACCCCGGGGTTGATGCCGAAGAACGCGGTCAGGCTGAGGCTATTGCCACTTCGATTGAAAAAAGTTTTGAAATCAAAACACCGATGATTGCCACGATTATCGGGGAGGGCGGCAGCGGCGGCGCCATTGCAATTGCTACCGCAAATGTTGTTTTAATGCTTCAAAATGCGATTTATTCCGTAATTTCGCCTGAAGGTTGTGCCTCTATTTTATGGCGTAGTGCCGATAAAGTCGTTGATGCAACCGAAGCCTTAAAACTCACAGCCAAAGATTTGAAAAAACTCAAAGTGATTGATGAAATTATCGAAGAACCCATCGGCGGCGCGCAACGCCATCCGAAAGCGGTTTTCGATAATTTGCGCAGTGCTTTAAGAAAACATTTGACAAACCTTTTGAAATTAACGCCTTCCGAGGTCAAAAAGCATCGATATGAAAAGTTTTTAGAAATGACGCGCAACTTAAAATCGGTTGAAACAAAACCCAAGAAAAAATAATTTTTTGTCATATAAATCTTGACATAATTATTTCTTTTTGTTATAAAGAGGGCATAAATGTTGATTTTATGTCCTCAACAATTTTTTTGCCTGTATTATCCATTACACTGGCGATTATCGTTTTGTGTATTTTACTTTGTGAAATCAAGATATTTTATGCCGCTCAAAAATTTTCGGAGTCGCATTCAAACAACGGTTTTGAAATATCGCATTTGTGCTTTTTTATTTTCAAGCGTTTTGCGGATATTGTCATATCTTTGCTTGTTTGCATCTGCATTTTGCCGCTCATGTACCTTGTGTTGGCACCGATGATTAAATTAAGCTCAAAGGGTCCGGTGATATACAAACAAAAGCGTGTCGGCCTTTTCGGCAAAGAATTTGTTTGTTACAAATTTCGCTCAATGCACTTGAACAACGACCCCTCCATGGCAAAAATCGGTGACAAGCGTATCACTTCTGTCGGACGATGGATGAGAAAAACACATATAGATGAGTTTGCTCAATTCTACAATGTCTTAAAGGGTGATATGAGCCTTATCGGGCCTCGGCCTTATCAAAAAACGGAGCTTGATAAGTATGCAGCTTTCGAGGTTTATCAAAATCGCTTATCCGTTCGGCCGGGTATCACGGGTTTAGCGCAAATTAATTCACCGAGAACCTTGACAAAAGCAAGGGTTTTAGAGCTTGACTTGAAGTATCTTGAGAAAATGTCTTTAAAAAAAGACATCTTCATTTTCTTTGAAACATTAAAGTTCAAAGATTTATCGTATTAAAAAGCTTTTGCAACAAAACGCAAAAGCTTTTTTTATAAAATGGTGTCGATAAAAAAAGATTTTAATCGCTTTTTTACTTATTTTATTTATGCTTGAAGTAAAACAAATCAAATAAGGATAACTCAATGAAAATACAAAAAGAAATTGCACTTTTCATCGCAACATTTTTCGGTGTCGGTTTTGCAAAAAAAGCCCCCGGAACGGTCGGCTCGCTTGCCACATTGCCTGTTGCTTTTTTAGCGGCTTATTACTTTGGGTTTAACGGCATTTTTTATGCGGCGCTTATAACATCTGTCATCGGGACGATTGCCATTTATTTTGCCACAAAAGATGAGCGACAAAAAGATCCGGGCAAAATTGTCATTGATGAAACAGCCGGCCAGCTGATAAGCTTTATTTTGGTCGCACCATACCTTCAGGGCAATATTTCTTATCAAGCATTGGTAATTTATCTTTTGGGCTTCGGGCTTTTTCGTCTTTTTGACATTGTCAAAAGGGGGCCTGTCAAATGGGCGGATACAAAAATTAAGAATGCTTTCGGCGTGATGCTGGATGACATTTTTGCCGGTATTTTTGCCGCGATTGTGCTGATGCTCATTCGGCGTTTATGCACTTTATAAGTGTATATATTTTAAAAGAGCGAGAATCTGAACGAATCTGAAAGCGAATCGGCGCTTAAAGAACATTTTTATCCCTTAAAAATAGGATTGAACAGCCTTTTAAGCCAAAATTTCGGGCAAAATCACAAAAAAAATGCCCTAAATCATAAAAAATGCACAAAAAATTGCATAAAATGAAAATAATTATTTGACATTTCGTTTCAAACAGCTAACATTTGCTTGTGAGGTTTAATTGTACAACCTTGTTAACTTATAGAAAGGAAATATAACATGAATAAAACAGAATTCGTTGCTAACGTTGCAAAAACAGCCGGTGTTACAAAAGCTGAAGTTTCTAAAGTTTTGGCTGCCGGTATTGCTGTTATCACAAAAGCTTTGAAAAAAGGCGAAACAGTTCAAATCATCGGTTTCGGTTCATACTCAGTTGCTAAACGCGCTGCTCGTAAAGGTCGCAACCCTGCAACAGGTAAAGAAATCAAGATTGCTGCTTCTAAGGCTCCTAAATTTAAAGCAGGTAAAGCTTTAAGAGACGCTGTTAAATAATTCTCGTTATTTGAAAGTTATAAATCTTAAAAAACGTTCGGGAAAATTATTCCGGCGTTTTTTTATTTGACATTTGTTTTTACATATGGCATAATTACACCGTAACCAAAATGGTTGCGGTGTTCGAAAAACACAATTAATCGCATAACTCCTTTTTAAGAGGAGTTCTTGAGATAAGGGCAATATGTCACGAATAAAAGAAGCTGTGCGATTACAGTTTTTTCGGCTCCTCTCCGTTTTGAGTTTTTCAAAATGGATTTTTTTTGTTTATTGAATAGGGAGAAAAATATGAAAAATACAAAATTTATATTCGCTTTGATGATAAGTGCGGTATTTTTATCATTTGATGTATATGCGCAGAGTATCACGGGCGAGCCATGCGGTGATGACTGTACTTGGCACTTGGAAAGCGGTGTGCTGACAGTTACCGGTTCGGGAAGAATTAAAGGATATAACAGAGATTGCTCAAATTTGGAAAGCACAGGCAGATGCACGACCGATGCACCGTGGTTTAATTATGCGGAAAATATCGAAAAAGTAGTTATACAAAACAAATCAGATGAAGCAAGGTTTGAAACAATCGGAGCTCATGCTTTTGAAGATATGCATTATACGCAACAAGTTGTTTTGCCTCAAGGTCTCAAAACAATTGAGAATGAAGCCTTTCATGGAAATCATGCCTTAGAAAAGATTAATTTGCCTGATACACTTGAAAGCATCGGGAATTGGGGACTTTCGGCAACAAACTTTTCTAAGATTGATATTCCATCTTCCGTAAAATCAATCGGAGCAGCTGCTTTTACCGATTCAAATTTACAAGAACTTATCTTTCCTGACGGCGTCACTTTAACATATAACAGAATATGCGACAGTTGTGAAAATTTAGAAACAGTCATTTTTGGAAAAAATATCAATTATAACAAATATGATGGAGAGATAGGGCCATTTGGTTTGGATACTCTGTTACAAAATCTCTATTGTCCTGCGGAGAATCTTCAAGTTTGTGAAAAAATTTTGCACGATTCGGGGAAAAATGATGATGAGATTCAAACAATACTTCATTCCTACACCAAGGACGGATCCAGGTATGTTTTAGATGGCCGTTTATATCAATCTGCCGAAGATATGAAAAACGGGCACGTTTTTATCCCAAAGCGTATCTACACTATCGATGAAGCTAATCAAGTTTCCGGCAAGACAAACACTTTTTCCATCAGGTACCGATAAAGTCCTTAAACCTTATCAAAATTGATTCTGGGGTCAACAAGGCTGTATGTGATGTCGCTCAAAAGCTTCAAAACCAAGCCTAACAGTGCAAAAATATAAAGTGTGCCGAAAATAACGGGATAATCGCGCGTCATAATCGCCTCGTATCCCAATAGCCCGAGCCCGTTTAATGAAAAGACGACCTCAATCAGAACCGAGCCCGTAAACAGCATTTTAATCAACAATGACGGAAATCCGGCAATGATAATCAACATTGCATTTCTGAAAACGTGCTTGTATAAAATTTGATTTTCATCCAAACCCTTGGCGCGCGCGGTCAAAATATATTGCTTGCCGAGTTCATCCAAAAAAGAATTTTTCGTCAGCATCGTCAGCCCTGCAAAACCGCCGATTGCAATCGACAACACAGGCAAAGTGATGTGCCAGAAATAATCTTTGATTTTACCAAACATGGATAGTGTTTCAAAATTATCCGATGTCAACCCCCTTAAAGGAAAAAATTGAAAATACGTTCCGCCGGCAAAAAACACAATCAAAAATACGGCAAACAAAAACACCGGAATCGCTGATCCGACAATCACCAATGCCGTTGTGTATGCATCAAATTTCGTTCCATCTTTTAAGGCTTTTTTTATCCCGAGCGGAATCGATATCAGATATATAATCAGCGTTGACCAAAGCCCCAATGATACGGATACGGGCATACGCTCTTTAATCAGGGTTAAAACGGATTTATCCTGATAATAGCTTTTGCCGAAATCAAACCTTGCATAATCTTTAATCATCTTGATATACCGTTCATGCAACGGTTTGTCAAAACCAAACTGTTTTTTTAAGATTTCGGCCATATCCTCAGGCACACCTGACGCCCCTTGATAAGAACTTGCAGCATTTTGATTTGCATTGATATCGGCACCGGCCTTAAAAGCCCCCGTTGCATCAACATTCATTCCGCGATATTTAGCCATCATATACTCAACCGGTCCGCCGGGGGCAAGCTGAATGATGGCAAAATTGATGGTCAAAATGCCGAGTAATGTCAACGGAATAAGCAACAATCTTTTTAAGATATAACTTCTCATGGCGCGTCTTCTTTTTGATTTGCTCTTTTTTTAGCATTTATCAAAGCCAATCACAAGATTTTTTATCTTTTTATACAGATGAACCTTGATTTCAGAGCTGATTTGTTATTCACCTGTGTGCAAAAATCAATTGTACTTGAAAAACTTAAAAACCATGCCAAAATAAAAGCATTGTTTAAAGTCTTATTTTATAAGGAGTAAAAAAATGCCTTTTGCCGTTATTCTTGTCTTTTTAATCTTTTTTGTGCTGATGAGCTCTGTTGTCATTGTTCGCCAGGGTTATGAATACACGATTGAAAGTTTCGGACGCTTTACGCGTACCTTAAAACCGGGGTTTCACCTTGTCATTCCCGTCATTGAAAAAATCGGTGCCAAAATTAACAGGATGGAACAGGTTTTGGATGTTCCTTCGCAAGATGTCATCACAAAAGACAACGCCATGGTCAGAGTAGACGGTGTTTTGTTTTTCCAAATTCAAAACGCGGCCAATGCGGCCTATCAGGTCAAAGACTTGAATAATGCAATATTAAATCTCATCATGACCAATATTCGTACCGTTTTGGGCAGTATGGAAATTGATGAGCTTTTATCTCAGCGTGACGCCATTAATCACAAGCTTCTGTCTGTTGTAGATGAGGCAACCGTGCCTTGGGGCGTTAAAGTCACGCGTGTTGAAATTAAAGACATTACCCCGCCGAAAGATTTGATTGATTCGATGGCGCGTCAGATGAAGGCTGAACGTGACAAGCGTGCCGCAATTTTAGAGGCGGAAGGCGTTCGTCAGTCTGAAATTTTGAAAGCAGAGGGTGAAAAACAATCCGTTATTTTGGCCGCCGAGGCTGAAAAACAGTCGGTGATATTGGATGCCGAAGCCAAGAAAGAAGCCGCATTTCGTGAGGCAGAAGCAAGAGAGCGCCTTGCAAACGCCGAAGCTTTTGCGACAAAAGCTCTTTCTGAAGCGATTGAAAAAGGTGATGCCAAATCCTTAAATTATTTCTTAGGCCAAAAATATATTGAAGCCTTAAACGGCATTATCACCTCGCCCAATCAAAAGCTTTTGATGTTGCCGACCGATACGACAAATGTCGCAAGTTCGCTTGCAAGCATCGCCGAAATTACAAAAGAAATTGTTGTCGATAAACCTAAAAAAACAAAATAGGAGGCAAAAAATGGACTTGATTACCGAAATGGGATATTTGAGCTGGTTTGCCATCGGTGTTTTGCTGATGCTCGCAGAATTATTTGTACCCGGCACATACCTGATTTGGTTTGGATTTTCGGCCTTTGCCATGGGCATTATCGTTTCAATTTTCAGTTTAAGCGCGATTGAAATACTTGTTTTGTTTGCCTTGATTTCGGCGGTATTTGCCGGTTTCGGGTGGTATGCTTATGCCAAAGTTTTAAATAAGACGAAAGTTCCTGAAAAATATAAGTACCTCAATGATATGGCCGGTGCCCACATCGGCAAAATTTATAATTTATCCGAAGATGTCGTTGACGGGCGCGCCAAAGCAAAAGTCGGCGATTCGTTTTGGCTTGTTGAAATTGATGAGCCTTTGAAAAAAGGCGCAAAAGTCAAAATCACGGATGTCAAAGACGGCGTTATTTTGGTGGCTGAAAAGTTTTAACGCAAAGCGTGTTATTTTTTCTTTTCTTTTGAAGGCTCTTTTTGAGGCGTTTTTTCGACCTTGATATTTTCGGATGTCCATTTTTTTAGCGTTGTTTTGAATGCATCCGACATAGCGTTTTTAAGCTTTTGACCGATGGTCTTTTTATCCTCGCAAACTTGCAACTCTTTATTCCAATGGCGACCGGCATTTTTACACTCGATTTCCTTGGCATGTATCACATAATAACCGGCAAAAAGCATCGTACCGATAAGCGCTACAAGAACTGCCATTTTAATCAGTGATTTTGCAAAAATCCACAACACCCAAAGCCCGCCGACAACAATCATAATCATCTTGTTTGTCATCGGATCTTTTTCGGCAACAAAAGCCAAAAATCCGAAATAAGCAAGGGCGCTTGCAAAAGCAATATGGCTCAAATATTTGATAAAAATATTCATTTTATGCATCCTTTAAAAGTTCTTGACATACATTTTTGAAGTTTTTGATAATTTCATCCTCACCTTTGACAACGCGATTACTCATCAGTTTTTGACCATTGCAAAAAACATCGGTGATACAAGCACTGTCTGCCGAATAAACCATGTTTGAAATAAGGTTTGTAGCGGGCAAAAGCTGATAACAATTCATATCGACAAGGATAAAATCTGCCAAAAACCCTTCTTTGATTTGACCGGCCTTGAGCCCGAGTGCCTCAAACCCGTTTTTGGTTGCCATATCAAAAATATCATCCACCTTGGCTGCTGTCGTATCATCTGCCTCGATTTTTGCCGACAAAGCCGCCACTTTCATTTCATCTATCATTGATAAATTGTTGTTTGAAGAAACACCATCCGTCCCAAGCGTCAATTTAACACCGGCCTTTTGCATGGCCCTGAAATGCATTTGTCCGCTATCAAGTTTCATGTTTGAAATCGGATTGTGCGCAACAACAGAACCTTTTTTGACAATCAAATCCATTTCATCATTATTTAAATGCACCGCGTGCGCCAAAATGGTATTTTCGTCTAAGCTGCCCCAATCCTCAAGCAATTCAACCGGCCTTTTACCGTATTTTTCAAGACAGTCATTAACTTCTTTTCTTGTTTCAGAAACATGGGTATTTAAAAATGTCCCGCACCGACGCGTCATATCCTTACAAGCTGTATAAAGTTCTTTTGACGTCGTATAAATTGCATGCGGCGATAAACCTTTCATGATTAAATCAGAGGGCATTTTAAAATCCAAAAATGCTTGCGCTCTTTCAATCCGCCTTTTGCATTCATCCTTATCAAACATATCCATCGCCGTAAACGTCAAGGCACCACGCATTCCCATTTCAGAAGCGGCCAATCCGGTTTGAGGTGTTTCAAAATACATATCCAAAAACATCGTCGTACCGGTTCTAATCATCTCAAGTATTGCAAATTTTGAAATATGATAAACGTATTCCGGCGTTAATCTGTCTTCCAAAGGCCAAATTTTATTTTCAAGCCATTCAAAAAGCGGCAAATCCTCACCGATACCGCGCAAAAACATCATCGCAGCATGCGTGTGCATATTGCAAAAAGAGGGCAAGATAGCCTTGTTTTTGCAAGACAAAATTTCTGCCCCGTCTAAGGTGATATTTGGCGCAATTTTTTCAATATTCGCACCGTTGATTAAAATATCTGTTGTTTTTCCGTTCAGATAAACATCTTTGAGTATCAGCATTTTGGTCCTAAAAAAAGAATATAATTGATTATCATGAAACTAGCAAAATCTTTTGTCGGATGCAAGCTCTAAAATGGCTTATCGTCAACATTTATCATTAAAAACCTCATCAGCGGAGAATTGGTCGCTTGCCGAGATGCCATGCGCGGCTTAAATTATGCCGACGGAACATATACTTTACAACCGGCTTTGATTGGCGAAAAACAACCTGACGGTAGTACGGCTTATCGCGACTATCAGGGCAATTTAGTCAAATATACAGGAAAGCGTATCTATACCATCGATGAGGCCAATCAGGTTGCCGGCAAGACGAACTCCATCAAGATACGATACAGATAAAAAAATCTTGCCCATAAAAAGCGCGTCGGGGTTTACATTTTTCCGTCGCGCTTTTATAATGCCCCAAACGAAAGGAAAAAAATGCAAAAAATCGTCGGGGTAATGCTTCCCCTGCCCTTGAACAACGTCTTTGATTATATGGCGCCCGATACAATAAAAATCGGCGATATCGTGCGTGTTTCTTTCGGCAAAAAAATCGAAATCGGCGTCGTTTGGTGTTTCAAAAAAACAGCAGATATTGATGAAAAAAAAATCAAACCCGTCATCAATGTTTTTCCGTATTGTTTAAAACCCGAACTCATAAAATTTGTCGAGTGGGTCGCGCGTTATAACTTGGCACCCGTCGGTCTTGTCTTAAAGATGGTGCTTTGCGCCAAAAACGCCTTTGACGATGAAAAAATGCACATTTTATACAAGCTCACCGGTAAAACTCTTGCCGAAGCCAAACTCAAAAATTCTGACGCAAGGTGGCATGTGATAGACTTGTTAAAACACGGGCCTTATTCAAAATCAGAAATTATGGCCGGTGCCGGTGTGTCTGCAAGCGTCATCAACACTTTAATTGATGCCGGTATCTTAACGGCTTTTGATACGCCGTCTTTCAAACCGACGCAGACATTTGATTTTAATAAAGGCAAAATCAGCTTAAACGACGAACAACAAGCTGCGGCTGATTTTTTGATTGCGCACCAAAATATCGGTTTTAACGTCACACTCTTGGACGGCGTGACAGGCTCCGGCAAGACGGAAGTTTATCTTGAATCGGCCGTGCATGCACTCAAACAAGGTCATCAGGTTTTGATTTTAGTGCCTGAAATTTCCTTAACAACACAATGGCTTGAGCGTTTTGAAAAACGTTTCGGCGTTAAGCCTTATCAATGGCACAGCGCCATGCTTGCAAGCCAAAGGCGTGATACTTGGCGCGACGTTGTAAAAAATCGGGCTAAAGTTTTGGTCGGTGCCCGAAGTGCTCTTTTTTTGCCCTATGCCGATTTGGGCTTGATTGTTGTTGATGAAAGTCACGACCAAACTTTCAAGCAGGAAGATATGGTCAATTATCAGGCGCGCGATATGGCTGTTTTGAGAGCAAAATGCGAAAATATCCCGATTGTTTTATCGACGGCCACCCCTGATTTAGAAACGATTGTCAATGTTGAAGAAGGTAAATATCAAACCGTTTTTCTGACATCCAGATTTGCCGACGCCAAAATGCCGGACATCAAAATCATCGACTTAAAAAAAGACAAGCCGCAAAAAGGCTCTTGGGGAGCATCGTGGCTTGCTCCGACACTTGTTCAGGCTTTAGATGCAAATATAAAAAACGGCGAACAATCCATGCTCTTCTTAAACCGTCGCGGTTATGCCCCTTTGATGATTTGCAGAGATTGCGGCGAAAGGTTGCAATGCCCGAATTGCACAGCATGGCTGACCGAACACAGAGGGCAAAAAAAACTGATTTGCCACCATTGCGGATACACAATGTCAACCCCGAATGTTTGTCCGGCATGCGGCTCCGCCGACGGCTTGTGCGCTTGCGGTCCGGGAGTGGAACGTATTGCCGAAGAGGTTAAATTTCGCTTTCCTTTGGCCAAGACAGAAATTATTTCAAGCGATACGGCCGGATCGTTTAAGGCGATTTCTGAGGTGATTTCAAAAATGCAAAACAGGCAAATCGATATTTTAATCGGCACACAAATTTTGGCCAAAGGACACCATTTTCCGATGCTGACTCTTGTTGGAATTGTCGATGCGGATTTGGGGTTGATGGGTTCTGATTTGCGTGCGCAGGAACAAACTTTTCAGCTTTTGTCTCAAGTTTGCGGACGTGCCGGCCGCGGGGATAAAAGCGGCACGGTTTATCTTCAAACCATGTATCCCGACAATGCCGTCTTAAATGCCATTGTCAAACAAGACCGCAATGCCTTTTTAGCTCAAGAAAAAAAGACACGACAAATGCTCTGTCTTCCGCCATATGGCAAATTGGCCGCCGTTATTGTAACCTCCGAGCGTGAAGATTATGCTCAAAAAGCAGCCTTTTTTCTTGCAAAAAATGCGCCCCATGGTGACGGAATCAATCTGATGGGGCCGGCACCGGCACCGATTTATATGTTGAGGGGAAAATTCAGATATCGCTTGCTTTTGAAAACATTAAAGACTATAAATATACAGAATGCGGTCAAAAATTGGCTTTCAAATATTGATTTTCCGTCAAATATCAAAGTTGAAGTCGACATTGACCCCTACTCGTTTATGTAAAAAAAGCGCAAGAAAGATGAAAAAGACGTCAAAAATAAAAATTGCCGAAACGTATGCCGATGCTCTTTTAAGCATCGCAAAAAAAGATAATCTTCTTGATAAAGTTCAGTCAGATATTGAACTTTTGAGCAACGTATCTTCGCTTAAAATGCTTGCTTTGCCCGAAATTGACGCAAAAAAACAAGATGAACTGCTTAATTTTATAAAAACAAACCTAAATCTTGATACCGTCAGCATCAATTTTTTGCGTCTTTTAATTGAAAATAAAGTTATCGGTGAATTTCAAAATATTACAAAAACTTTCAAAGACAAAGTGCTTGAGGCACAGGGCGTTATTAAGGTTTTGGTTCAATCCGTTCAACCCTTGACTGAAGAACAAGCGCAAAAGCTCAAAAAAGGTCTTGAAAAAAAACTCAAAAAAGAGATTATTTTAGAAAACAGATTAAACGAAAGTTTATTCGGCGGGCTCAGCTTAAATATCGGCTCGCTTGAAATTGACGATTCGATTTCAAACAAACTCAAAACAATCGAAAATATCATGAAAGGCTGTTAAAATTATGTCTGTCAAAGCAAGTGAAATATCATCACTCTTAAAAGAAAAAATCGAAAGCTATGATTTAAGCCCCGACTTAAATGAAGTCGGCCGCGTTTTATCCGTCGGTGACGGAATTGCCGTTGTTTACGGACTTGATCATGTTCAATCCAACGAAATGGTTGAATTTGACAGCGGTGTCAAAGGTATGGCGCTTAATTTGGAAGAAGACACGGTTTCCGTCGTGATTTTCGGCGATGATGAAAAAATCAAAGAAGGTGATACGCTCAGACGTACACAAAAAATCGTGAGCGTTCCGGTCGGGTTTGAACTTTTGGGCAGAGTTGTCAATGCTTTGGGTGAACCGATTGACGGCAAAGGCAAAATCGAAGCCAAGCATTTTTCAAACGCGGATATCAAAGCCCCCGGTATTATTGAGCGTCAAAGTGTTTTTGAGCCTGTTCAGACCGGTCTTAAAATCATTGATGCCTTAACGCCTATCGGGCGCGGTCAACGTGAGCTTATCATCGGCGACAGACAAACGGGCAAAACATCCATCATTTTGGATACAATCATCAATCAAAAACACATCAATGATGCGGCAAAATCCGACAAAGAAAAGCTGTTTTGCATTTATGTCAGTATCGGACAAAAGCGTTCTACTGTCGCGCAAGTGGTCAAAACCTTAAAAGATTACGGGGCGATGGATTATACGATTGTTGTGGCTGCAACGGCTTCAGAAGCTGCGCCTTTGCAATATATTGCTCCTTACAGCGGCTGTGCTATGGGTGAATTTTTCCGTGACAACGGTATGCATGCGATTATCTTTTATGATGATTTGTCAAAGCAGGCAACGGCTTATCGTCAAATGTCGCTTTTGATACGCCGGCCGCCCGGGCGTGAGGCCTATCCGGGTGATGTGTTTTATCTGCACTCACGGCTTTTGGAAAGAGCAGCTAAATTAAGTGATGAAAAAGGCGGCGGTTCGCTGACGGCATTACCCGTGATTGAAACGCAGGCCGGCGATGTATCGGCTTATATTCCGACAAACGTCATTTCTATCACGGACGGACAAATCTTTTTGGAAAACAGTCTTTTTTATCAAGGCATACGTCCGGCTGTCAATGTCGGTATATCGGTCAGTCGTGTCGGATCTGCCGCGCAAATCAAAGCGATGAAACAAGTTTCCTCCACAATGAAGCTTGATTTGGCGCAATATCGCGAGATGGCATCGTTTGCACAATTTTCGTCTGATTTGGATATTTCAACAAAACGGCTTTTAAACCGAGGAGCTCATTTAACCGAGCTTTTAAAACAGCCGGTTTATCACCCTATGCCTGTAGAAGATGAAATTGTATCCATCTTTGCGGGTGTCAACGGATATCTTGACAACATTGCCTTAAAAGAGGTCAAAAAGTTTGAACAAGAAGCTTTAAATGAAATTAAACTAAAACATAAAGATATAATAGAAAGTTTACGAAAACACAAAGAGATAACAGAAGAAATTAAATCAAAGCTTAAATCATTTTTTGACGCCTTTTTAACCGCATTTAACAAAAAGGATGAGGCAGCTTAAATATGGCAGGCTTAAAGGAATTACGCACCAGATTAAATGCCGTTAAATCCACAAAAAAGATAACGACGGCAATGAAGCTTGTCGCCGCTTCTAAATTCAAAAAAGCAACAAGTGCTTTGGAAAAAAACAAGCATTACGCCTTACTGGTTGAAAATGCGGCCGCACGCGTTTTGCTTGAATATCAAAAAGAAGAACAAACAAAAAAAATCACTCATATTTTGCCACCTCTTTTGGGTAATTTTCAAAATGCACGGAATTATCTTTTGATTGTTTTTTCTTCCGAGCGCGGACTCTGCGGCAGTTATAATCAAAATGTCGCAAAGGCTGTCATAAAGCGCATAAATACCTTAAAAAAAGAGAAAAAATCGTTCAAAATTGCCTGTTACGGCAAAAAAGCCTATGAAATGTTTAGTTCATTTTTGTAAGGAATGTGAATCGGATAATTATTATTTTTGTTC
>CADAAN010000020.1 GCA_902785935.1 uncultured Pseudomonadota bacterium | reverse complement strand
AGTTCAGCTCATCAACACTATCAATAATCACCACACGCCATGCACCATCAAACGACTTTTTGCTCAAAAAGGCATGAATTTGCCTGATTTCATCCACTTTTATCACCGCGGATTTTTTCAAATCCTGCAGTTCATCCTGCCCCAGCGGTTCCCCGTCTTTAATGGCTTTAATGATTTTGTTTTTATCCGTTTGAATATAATCACGCTCTATGGCCAAAAAATTCGGATTCGACCCGCTTGAAATTTGCTTAAAAACAGAATCTGTCGATGATATATCAAGCTTATCCGTCTTTGTCGCTTCATTTTTATGTGCAAGCAAAAAACGTGCGATTTTATAAGCAAACGTCGCTTTTCCGATACCTTTCGGCCCCGAAATGAGCAAAGCATGGTGCAATGTGCCTTGTTCAAAACTCTTCAAAAAAAGGCTTTCCGCCTTTTCATGGCCGATAAAATAAGGATTATCTTTGGGCAACAAAAGCGTCATTTTATATTTCAAACCTTTCTTCAAGCACGCGCACAATCTCGGCATGCAATGTCTTGATATCCGTATCGGCATTTAACACGACACAACGTTGCGGCTCACTTTTTGCAATCTCAAGATAACCTTGGCGCAAATTTTCATGAAAAGTCAAAACGCGGTTTTCATTGCGTGTTTCTTTAACTTCCATTGATTCTGATTTTTCAAAAGAACGCTTTAAGCCGACCTTTGGGTCAATATCCAAAATAAAAGTCAAATCCGGCTTAAAATCGCCGACGGCAAAACGATAAAGCATATCAATATCTTCTTTTGAAAGCCTTTTGTTATAGGCATAATATTGATAAGCCGTTGTTGAATCGGCAAAGCGGTCTGAAATCACCCATTGTCCGTTTTTTAAGGCCGGCCAAACTTTTTGCGACATATGGATACGCCTATCGGCAAAAAATAACAAAGCCTCTGCAATTGCGTCCATTTTATCGGCACTTCCCTCAACCAAAAGCCGTCTCAACTCTCCCCCGAGAGGTGTACCTCCGGGTTCTTTCGTGGTGATGAAATCGACACCTTTTACTTTAAGATATTCTCCTAACAATTTGATTTGTGTCGATTTTCCGCTTCCTTCTCCGCCTTCAAAGGTAATAAACGGTGCCTTCATTATTTGCCCTTCAAATAATATTTTGCATTTTCAACAGCACGTTTCAAAACGCCGACTTTTGATACATCTTTGGCCGCCACCACATTGATATTTTGCACATCACCTTCAGGCGACGTAATTTTTATTTTGCCGACAACACTGCCCTTTTTGACGGGTGCTTTTAATGGCTCATCATAAATCAATGTAAACTCATAGCCCTTTGCTCCGTTCTTTTTGAGGGTTTTAACAACCGTCTCAGGCACAATCATTTCAACCTCTTTTTGAGTGCCGTACCAAACGGGGACAACACCAACGACATCGCCTTTATTGAAAAGCGTATAGTTTTTGAACTCTCTGAAGCCATAGCTCATCAAACGTTCAGCCTCATCCGAGCGCGCTTTATTGCTCTCTAAACCGGCAATCACTTCAATTAAACGACGACCGTTTTTCACGGCAGAACCGGTCAAACAAAAGCCGGCTTCTTCTGTATGTCCCGTTTTAAGCCCGTCCGCTCCGCTCATAGAATACAAAAGCGGATTGCGGTTGCCCTGCTTGATACCATTATGTGTAAATTCTTTTTCCTGAAAAATGTGATAATATTCGCCAAAATCTTTAATAATCGCCCGAGCCAAAATCGCCAAATCTTCCGCCGACATCAATTGATTTTCGTCAGGTAAACCCGTTGAATTGGCGAAAACGGAATTTTTTAGGCCGATTTTTTGAGCTGTTTCATTCATCATCACTGCAAAATCTTCTTCCGAACCCGCAATATTTTCAGCCGCAACGATACAAGCATCATTGCCCGATTGAATAATAATGCCGCGCAACAAATCATCAACTTTGACACTTTCACCGATTTTCAAAAACATGGTCGAGCCGCCGCTTGCCGCGCCGCCCTTTCGCCATGCGTTTTCACTGACCGTAAATTCATCATCAAGCGAAAGCAAACCTGATTTAAGTTTATCAAATAATATGTAAACCGTCATCAATTTGCTCATCGAAGCCGGCGGCATTTGATCAGCCTCATTTTTGGCATAAAGATAGGTGCCTGTTTCAAAATCAACCAAAATCGCATTTCTGGCTGATGTTTCAAATGCTCTGGCATCAAAGGCCGCAAGCATCATCAGGCTGAAAAATAAAGATAGTTTTTTCAATTTTTTTCTCCTTATCGTTGAACAATTCTTGCATCATGAAAACCGCCGGACTGAACTTTGATAAGCAAATCCTCGGCTTTTTCCTGTGTATCGAGCGCGCCTAATCTGACGCGGTAATACGTACTGCCGTTGACATCAACGGCGGCAATTTGTGTTTTGCCGTAAACTTTAAGCTTTTCCTCAAAATTTAAGGCTAAATTTTTATCCTTAAACGAGCCTGCCTGAATATAATACCCATCTGATTTAACGGGCATTTCATCACTTGCCGTCTGAAGTTTTTCGGTCTGATAATCGGTCGGTATTTTTTGGTTGAGCAATGCGGCTTTTAAGGCTCTGCTTTCCTTTTCCATAATTTCAACCTTGACTTTAGCCGTACCTTTGGTCTGATAACCCAAAAGCTGAGCCCCGCGTTTTGAAATATCAATAATCCGCTCTTTGGCATAAGGACCTCTGTCATTGACGCGCACAACAAGCGAGCGCCCGTTTTCAAGATTTGTCACTTTCACAATCGACGGCAACGGAAGTGTGCGGTGAGCCGCGGTCAAAGTATTCATATCATACTTTTCACCATTAGCTGTCCTTTTGGCATGAAAATCATCACCGTACCAACTGGCCGTACCGACTTCGCTGTAATGATAATCTTCTTTCGGATAATACCAGCGCCCCATAATCTGATATGGGTTGCCGACCTTATAGACACCGCCGTATTGTTTGATGACGACAGCTTGCGCTTTCGGGGACAAACCCGCAAGCTCAGGCGTACCGTGCGAGGCACAGCCGGCTAAAAACAATATGAGAAAAACAGTTTTGATGCTTTTAAACACTTTTTTCTGACCTTGGTCTTGTTTTTGATAGGTCAGAATAACGTTTTTTTTTCCCCTCATCAAGGACGATAACAAGGTTATACCACAAAAAAAACAGACAGATTTTTATTTTCTGCTTGTTTTTTTTCTTATAAAATCACTTAATTATCGATATGTGATCGACACACGGTTTTTTTCACCTGCGACGGCATTAGCTTCTTCAATGGTATAGATGCGATGTTTTATATAATTTCCTTTTTGCAAATCCTCAAAAGAAGCATAGGTCTTGCCATTTTCTAATTTTATTTTTCCATTTTCAATACTGTAATTAACAATCTTTGCAGAAAGAGGAATTGGATCAACCTCATCGTCTATATCATCACTGTAACAAATACCATCTTCATAATAAGAATTATACGCATTACTGTCGCAAGTTTTGAAATATACTGCACAATTTTGACCTTTCGGACAATAAATTGTACCAACATTACTACCCACAAAAGCAAATTGTGAAATACCAATGGCGTCGTCTTCAGAGAAAAGAGAATCTGGTAAAACTAAGCTTTTTAGAGTTAAACCATAAAATGCCATACCTTCAATTTCTTCTACTCCGGTTAAATTAAGAGTCGTAAGTGTTACATTATCAAAAGCACTTTGTTCGATTTTCTTTACGCCGGTCAAATCAAGATTTTCTACACTTGTTCCTGAAAAGGCAAAAGCCGGTAGCATTTCTATCCCTGAAAGTGTCACATTTTTCAGATTAGTTGCGTCTGAAAAAGCTGAAGATCCAATTTCTTGAACTCCAGTAAGATCAACACTCGTCAATCCTGTATGACTAAAGGCAGCAGTTCCGATTGTTTGCACCCCTGAAAAATTGACACTTGTCAGACCAGTCGCTCCCCAAAAAGCAGAAGGCCCAATTTGTGAAACATTACCTGAAAAATCAATTGATGAAACATCAGTTGGAAAGGTATTAGTAAAAGTACCTCCCGGCACTTCATAAGTTAAATTACCTTCAGAGTTGGTAGAAGTAACACTTGATCCCCTAATGGTCATTTTTTTTGTACCATCAGTATTATTTTCAAGAGTATAATAAGTATACTCTTTGCCATTCATATTTGCCTTACTTTTACAATTCTCGCCATATGAATTAACACAATTTTGACAAAAAGTATTACCGGCCGGGCACGTAATTAAAGCAAAAACTTGATTTGCTGATAGTACGCTTCCTGCTATTAAAGTTAAAACTAAAGATTTTTTATTTTTCATGTTCATTTTCTCCATTTTTCTTTATATTATCGTCATGTCGAACCCTTCATCGTCATCCTGAGCTTGTCTCAGGATCTCATAGATTCCGAAACAGGTTCGGAATGACGGGTTTCAAGTCCTTCCATAACGTTATTGTTAAACTAAAAAATTCCGTTTCAAATAACCTAAAACGGAGGAGCTATCAGAACTGCGATCAATCAGTCAAGCTTATTCGAGGCTTTAGCCCTTATATCACTTACTCCTCTCTGAAGGAGCTTATTTGATCGTTCGTGTCTGATAGACACCGCAACCATTTTGGTTACACTTTGATTATCACATAAATAGAGTATATTGTCAAATGTTTTTTATATGACTTTAGTCATATGTTATCAATTTGTACAATATCTCTTGACGACGGGCAATAAAAAGTATATATTAAGCTTGTTTTTAACCAGTTTTGATGGAGAAATTGTTATGGCAAAAACAACAGCGTGTAATGAAAGTTACATCAGAGAGGCCGCTTATTATTTGTGGCAAAATGCCGGTTGCCCGATGGGTCAGGATGAAAAATTCTGGTCAATGGCTGTTGAACAAATGTCTTCTGGTTGCAAATGCACAAAAAGCGCCTGCAAAAAGACCTCGACGACAAAATCAACAACAACCGCTAAAAAAACCACAAAAAGCAGCAAATAAATATTTTACACGCCCCAAAACGGGGCGTGTTTTTTTGTTCCATAAGGTTAATTGATATGCATCAATCATCACCGAATGATTGACGTCCGAGGTTGATGTGTCGGTTGATATCCATTGATAAAATAATGCCAAAACTTGCCATCACAGACAACATGGCCGTCCCGCCGTATGATATCAGCGGCAACGGAATCCCCACAACGGGCAAAAGCCCCAAAACCATCGCAATATTAATAAAAACATATAAAAAATAGTTTGTATTCAGTCCGATAACCACCAATTTGCCGTAATAACTCGTAATGCGATAAGCAAACAAATATCCGTATATAATCAAAGCCAGCTCAAGCAAAATCACAAAAGTCCCGCCAATCAGCCCAAACTCCTCCGAAAGCATGGTAAAAATAAAATCCGTATGTTTTTCAGGCAAAAAGTTTAAGTGACTTTGCGTGCCGCTCAAAAAACCCTTGCCGAAAATACCGCCCGACCCTAAGGCGATTTTAGACTGAATAATATGATAACCGCTACCCAACGGATCGCGCTCAGGGTTTAAAAATGTAAGGACTCTGTTTTTTTGATAGTCATGCAAAAAATGCCACGCAATCGGCATTGCACCGACAGCCAACCCGCCCACGGCACAAAATTTCCATATCTGAACACCGACGCAAAAAAATATCACGACGGTTGTAAAAAGCAGCATCAAAGCCGTTCCCAAATCCGGTTGCAAGATAATTAAAAACGTCGGGAAAAGCGCCATCAAAATCGGTGCAATAATACCCCTAATGCTTCTGATTTGCGCTAAAGTCGAGGTTTGAAAATATTTTGCCAAGAACAAAACCATGCTGATTTTCATCAACTCGGAAGGTTGCAACTTAAAAATTTTTAAGTCAATCCAACGTTGCGCCCCCATACCGATATGCCCGAACGCCTCAACCGCAATTAAAAGTGCCAATACGGCAAAATAAGCTAAATAAGAATATTTTAAGTATACCTTAACATCAATAAGCGCAAAAACAATCATCAGCACAAATGCCGCCAAAAAACGCAACAATTGATTTTTTGCCCATGGTGTCATCGATCCGCCTGCCGCTGAATACAGCGTCAAAATGCCTATTGCCGTTAAAAGCAAAATGCACAGTACGTACGTCAAATTGATGCTTAAAAGTTTTTCCTTAAGACTGAGTTCTCTTTTAAAATCAGATTGATACATTTTAGCCCCCTATATCCCGAGTTCTATCGCCGCTTTTAAGATTTGAGAGGCAATCGGTGCCGCAACACCTGATCCCGATGATCCGTGTTCAACCACGACCGCAACGGCATATTGAGGCTTATCATGTGGGGCATAGCCTACAAAAAGCGCATGATTTCGAAGTTTCCAATCAAGATTTTCATCTCTGATAATGCCCGTTTGACGCTCTTTTAAGCTGATGCGCCTAACCTGCGTTGTGCCCGTTTTGCCGCCCATTTTGGCCCCGTTGATATCAAAATACGCACGCCGTGCCGTACCGCCTTCGGCATTAACAACCTCAAACATACCTTTTTTAACAATTTCAATATTTTTTTCGCTGATTGGAAGTTTTTTGATTTTGCCCTTTTCTTTTAATGACAATTTTGTAAATGTCGGTGTTACCTCATATCCGCCGTTGACCACCCGCGCAAGCATTACAGCCAGTTGCATAGGCGTGACCAAAACATAACCCTGCCCGATACCGGCAATGACTGTTTCACCCTGTTGCCATTTGCTTTTAAGATGCTTTTCTTTCCACGACTTTGTCGGAATGACACCCTTTTGCATATTATCAAATCCAAGATGATAATCACTCTCAAAACCCAAAAGATGTGCCATTTCGGCAATTTTTTCAATTCCGAGCCTTAAAGCCACTTCATAAAAGAAAATGTCACATGAATATTTAAGCGCGCCGACAACATTTAACGGCCCGTGTCCGCTGTGCTTCCAACAATGAAATTTATGATTGCCGAGTTCCATCACGCCTTGACAATTAAAAGTTGTATTTTCATTGATAATACCTGCTTCAAGAGCGGCAAGTGCAACCACGATTTTGAATGTCGATCCGGGGGAATAATGTTCTGCAACAGCCTTGTTTGTCAACGGTTTGCGCTCATTTGAAAGCAAATCCTGCCAATCTTTGTTTGAAATACCGTTTGTAAAAAGATTTGGATCAAATGACGGCACCGAAACAAATGCCAAAACTTCACCGCTGTGTACATCAAGCACAACGGCTGCCCCGCTGTTTTCACCAAATGCATCTTGTGCGACTTTTTGCAACCTGTAATCGATGGTTAAATTTAAGCTTTGCCCCTCTGTGCCTGCCTGACGATCAATTTCTTTCATCACGCGCCCCAAAGCATTGACTTCCATCTTGACATTACCGCTTTGTCCGCGCAAACGATTTTCAAAAACCTTTTCAAGCCCTGATTTGCCGATTTTAACCCCCGGCACCGACAACAAAGGATCTTTTCCGGCTTCTTTATCACTGACCGCACCGACATAACCCAAAAAATGTGCCGTATAACTGCCAAGCGGATATACGCGATTGACGCCTTCATTGATAACAACTCCGGGCAAATCAGGTGCATGAAGTTGTAAAAGCGCCACCTCTTCAAAAGTCAAATTATCTTTGAGCTTGACCGGCATAAAACGCCTGTTATTTTTGATTTCACGTCTGATTTTAGCTTCTTGCACATCACTCAAATCAACCAGCTTTTTAAATTCTTCAAGCGTTTGATCAATACTCGGTGTTTCTTCCGCAATGATAAGAGCCTGAAAATTTTGTTCATTTGCCGCCAGTACAGCCCCGTTCCTGTCAAAAACACGCCCGCGCGGAGGCACCAAAATACGGGTGGCAATTCTGTTTTCATCAGCAAGCATCTTATATTTTTCGCCTTCAATAACCTGAAGATAATAAAGACGCGCCACAAGACATACGAGCAAAAAAATGCTCGAAAACGCCACATACAGCGTCCGATAAAGCAGAATTTTTCCCTTATCATTATCCCTGTTCATCAATCACCTCATCGTCATCTGACAAATACTTATTTTGAAGGTTCATATTCATCTGTGCAATCAAAGGATAAATCAAAACCGTCGAAATGTAGGTTATCAAAATAAACATCAGCGACAAAAATCTGTGATTAAGTGCTGAAAAAATAACCCATTTCAAACTCAAAGACACAAGACAGACGATTGAAAAACCAATCCAACTGACAATAAACGGTTTTGTATCCGCAAAGCGATTGATGGCAATCGTCAAAACTTCGCAAAATATATAAACAAGCATATTTGTCCCAAGATACACACCACTTAAAGTATCAACAATAAGCCCCAAAAAAGCGGCAGAAAAAATGCCGAAAATATCATTGCGATAAAGTGTCCAAAAATACACACATATCAACCCGAAATCAGGTCTGAAATAATGCGAAAAGGGCAGATAAGTCGGGATAAATCCGATTAAAATCAGCAAAATTGATGTCAAAAGTGCCAAAAGATTTTTTGCATTTGAAACAAAAATGTCTTTGAATGTTTCTTTCATCAAAAATCACCTTCTGCGTCATTTTCCGTTTCAAGGCCGTAATCAACCACGCGCACATATTCTATTGCCTCAAGCGGCAAAGACGGTTTAACCTTAATTTGGCCGTTTTCAAGCGATACAACCTCACCGATTTCAATCCCGCTCGGAAAAATACCGCCGATACCCGATGTGACGACTTTGTCTTTTATTTTTATTTTTGCATCGGCTGAAGTAAAGAGCAAATCCAAAAGCGGCGTATTATTGCCCGATAAAATACCGCGTATCTCACTGCTTTTAATAAAAATCGGGATTTTAGAATTGATATCCGTCATCAGCAAAACTTTGGCATATTGCCCCGTCACTTTATCTATACGACCGATAAGATATTTTTCATACAAAACCGCCTGCCCTTTTTTTAAGTTCTGCGCAAGCGGTGTATAAATCGTCAGCGATTGTACAAAACCGTCCCCTTGCCCGAAAATCACTTTTGCTGTCACAAAAGAGGCTGTTTTCGGCGGTGTGTAATGAAGCAATTTTTTCAAGCCTTCATTTTCCGTTTGCAAAATTTCAAGTTTTGTTTGAAGAATATCCACCTGTGCACTGATTTTTTTTAATTCCTGATTTTCTTGATAAACATGCACGACATCACCGATTTTGCCATAAACAAAACGCACACCGTCAATCGGCAGTTCAAGCGTATGAATAACAGGATTTAAAAAGCCTGAAATCACATCCTGCACTTTGTTTAAATGCGCATTATCCGCCTTGCTTAAAATAATCAAGCAAAAAGCGGATAAAACAATCAGCGTCGTCACCAGCTTTCGGGTCAAAAGCCGAAATTCGCTCAAACGCATAAATAACATACGACGGCGTTTCATTTAAGCTTGCGCTCCCTCGTCATCCTCTTAAAATCAGTACATTGAGGACAAAACGCCTTTGAATTTTTGTAAATCATCTAAAGCGCGCCCCGTTCCTTTTGCGACACAAGCCAAAGGCTCTTCCGCAACAGATACGGGCAATCCCGTGGCTTCACGCAAAACCTGATCAAGGCTTTTAAGCAAAGCACCGCCACCTGTCAACACGATACCTTTATCCACAATATCTGCGGCCAATTCAGGCGCCGTATTTTCAAGCGCGACCTTCACCGATTCAACAATCTGAGCCACAGGTTCCGCCAAAGCCTCGGCAATTTGGCGCTCTGAAACAGTAATTTCTTTCGGAATACCGTTAAGCAAATCGCGACCCTTGATTTCAATCGTTTCACCCTCGCCTTTGACCGGCGGACATGCGCAACCGATTTTTTTCTTAATACGTTCCGCACTGCTCTCACCGACAAGCAAATTCATATTGCGTCTGATATAAGATACGATTGCCGCATCCATTTTATCACCGCCGACACGCACGGACTTTGCATAAACGATACCGCCCAAGGACAAAACAGCCACCTCGGTTGTGCCGCCGCCGATATCAACCACCATAGAACCCGTCGGTTCTGTCACCGGCATACCTGCCCCGATTGCGGCAGCCATCGGCTCGGGAATAAGCCAAACTTTGCGCGCACCTGCTGCCTCTGCCGATTCCTGAATAGCCCTTTGCTCAACAGCCGTCGACCCTGACGGAACGCAAATAATAATCAAAGGCATCGCAAATGTGCCGCGATTGTGTACCTTTTTAATAAAGTACTTAATCATTTCTTCCGCAATCTGAAAATCAGCGATCACACCGTCTTTCAAAGGACGGATAGCCTGAATATTGCCCGGTGTTTTGCCAAGCATTTGTTTGGCATCATTACCGACAGCCAAAACCACTTTTCTGCCTCTGTCTTCCTGAATGGCAACGACGGACGGTTCGTTTAAGGCGATACCGCGCCCTCTGACATAAACAAGCGTATTTGCGGTGCCCAAATCAATAGCCATATCGGCTGAAAACAGTCCCATCAACTTTGAAAACATAGATTTATACTCCATTTTTTACAATTTGTTAACTTTTTCTATTTTTTAGAGCATTTCACGACAAGATGCAACAGATTTTTTTTGCAGATTAACACCTTTTATCAAAGCAGGACCTCAACTTTTTGCTGTCAGCAGATATTCGCTTTTTTTGTCATCCGCGAGCGGTTTTTTACTGTCATCCGCGGGCAAAGTCCCGCGGATCTAGAGTATCCGGCAGGTCTTTTTTTTTAAGACCACCGGAACAGGGTGCTCAAGCACCACATCCGGTGGTGACAGAAAGCACCTTGTCATCCTTTTGTCAGTCCCTTTCTGTCATCCGCGGGCGAAGTCCCGCGGATCTCATCTTTACCGATACCTGATTTTGACCGAATTAACTTTACCTGCGACCTGATTGGCCTCATCGATGGTATATATGCGTTTTTTGATATGAGTATCCGGCTTTACAATGTCGTTTGGATTTTGGTAAAATTTACCATCAAAGAGGTATCCGCTCTGCGTTTTTTTATATGTCAAAACTTTGACGTCAGGATTAAGAGATTTTCGCCAGTCCATTGCGCTTTCGCACTGGTTTTTCAAAGCTTCTTCACAATAAAGATTTTCAATAAGAGCTCCGTTTCTCTCTCTGCTTCCGAATGCATAAGGGTCAATTTCTGTTACGCCTGCCGGCACGATAAAGTTTTTAATTGAAGATTCAAATGTTCCTGCAAAAATTTTTGTAACGCCATCCGGAATACCATTGATTGATTCTAAAGGATCAATAGAAAAAGCATAGTCTCCTATAAAATTTAACGTACTTGGAAAATCAATATGCGTAAGGCTTGTAGAATGAAAAGCTTCTGTATCAATTTTTTTTAATCCTTGAGGTAAACTAACTTCTGTTACAGATGACATATCTTCAAAAGCATGACTACCTACCGTATCAATTCCTTTTTCAATCACAATATTTGTGACACCGCTGGCACGCCATGGGGCATCAGTATAGCAAGAATAACTGTCGCAAGTTCTTGTGATTTCTTTATCAATATAAGCCGGCAAATCAGGATTGTCTGGGCGAGCCATCAGTGTTGTTCCATCAATTTCATAAATACAATTTGTTCCGCAAGAACCTGAAATTGTTATCTCTGCCTTTGTATTCAATGCTGTAAACAATCCTAAAATCAAAATATATTTTCTCATATTTTTTCTCCTGTTTTATTGTTAATGTCATTAAAAAGTCGCACCTTCAAGGAGCGACGGGGAATCTCAAAATCATGTAATAGAATATGACTCCGGTAACCTTTAAGAATATCCTTGTACATTCGTTACCGGTTCCCCGACTAATTTCGGGGATAATCGGTTTTTTAAAAACAAAAAAACACCATAAATAAATTACAGCGTTATCCATCACTGTCTATTACAAAAGCTTTGAGAAGCTCCGCACCCCATCAGGGTACTTGATAGAAAAGTAAAACTCTCCTACCTGGCCTTGATTATCGCACAGATAAAACCGAATGTCAAATAAAAAATCTAAATATTAAAAATTGTTTCAACACGTTTGATTGTATTCGGCGGCACAATCATAAACAAAACATCCCCCAATTCAAGCGGCATATTTTCAATATCAAAAATAAGTTTTCCCTGCCTTAACACAGCCAAAACTTTGCATTTTTCAGGCAAGTTCAACTCACTGATTTTTTTGCCTTCCAAAAGCGTGTCTATTTTAAGCTTTAATTCCCAAACCTCGGAAAAGCCTCGGCCTAAAGAATAAGCATTGATCAAATTGACGTGTCTGATATCTTGCAAAATTTTAGAAATCGTAATGGTTGAACGATCAATGATAATATTATCCGAAATCCGCCCCGTTAAATTATCGTACATCTGCGAATTGACAAGTGATAATGTCGTATTGACACCGCTTGATTTTGCCAAAAGCGAAAGCAACAAATTGTCTTTGTCCTGCGGGGTAACCGATATTGTTAAATCCGCTCGTTCCAAATGTGCGTCACTTAATATCACGTCACTCATCATCTCTCCGTATATCACAACGGCCTTATTTAAGTATTCGGACATTTTATGTGCCGCATCAAGCTGATTTGTCACAATTTTTAAGCTCAGCACATCGTCATTTTCTTCCATAAATCGCGCCACGTCAAAAGCCATCGCATCAGATCCGAAAATCACCACATTTTCATAAACCGGCTGAGCAATGTTAAATGCCTTCAAAATCTTTGAAACATTAGCCTGATATGTCAAAACATACAGCATATCCGAAGCGTGCAACATCTCATCATCTTTAGGATAAAAATGTACACCGTCACGCAAAATATGGGCAATCGAAAATTCTAAATCACGAAAATTTTCATAAAGCTCGGATATCTTGAATTGATAAAGCCCACATTCTTGATTGCACTTAAACCCGACCATCACGATTTTGCCGTTTTCAAACGGATAAACTTCACGCGCACCTTTGATGGAAACAATGTCCATAATATTTTTTGCAATGCTCTCATCCGGCGAAATCACCAAATCAACCGGCAGGCTTTTTTCGTTATAAAGTGTGTTCCACAGCGGGCTTAAAAAATACTCAGAATCAATGCGCGCAATTTTTTTCTTCACCCCGAAAAGTGTATACGCCACCTGACACGCCACAAGATTGACTTCATCATTGTCCGTTGCCGCAATTAAGATATCAGCATTTTGCGCCCCGATGCTTTCTTGAATGTCAGGTCTTGAAACAGACCCAAGTACCGTTTGCACATCAAATTCCTTGGATATTTCATCCAAACGTTCCTGATTGATATCTAAAACAACAATATCATTATCCGCACGGCTTAAATATGCAATAATGCTTCGTCCGACACTGCCTGCACCACCGACAATAATTTTCATTCTTCATCTCCTTGTCTTGCATTTTTAAAATAGTCATCAGCTGTTTGAATAGCCAGATCAAAATCATTAATTTTCATATATGATTCCCTAAATTTTTTGGCATCAAAAAGATTTTTTGAATACCAACAAACATATTTGCGCGACAGTCCGAGTGCAATTTTTGGCCCGTAATATTCTTTCAAATAAAGCATATGGCGCATTAAAACATCATAAACATCTTTTTTCATCGGTATCACATCACCTGTTGCAAGCATCTGAGCCGTATCTGCCAAAAGCCACGGATTCCCGAGTGCTGCCCTGCCAATCATCACGGCATCGCATTTTGTTTGGCGCATCATATCCGCACCGCTCTGAGCCGAAGCGATATCTCCGTTGCCAATCACCGGAATATGTACATTTTCTTTAACCGCGCGTATGATATCCCAATCAGCATAACCTGAGTAACCTTGCGCCTTTGTCCGTCCGTGAATGGTGATATGGCTTGCCCCCGCCTGTTCACACATTTTTGCAAACAAGACGGCATTGATATGCTCATTGTCCCAGCCCTTGCGAAACTTAACACTGACGGGCAAATGCGTTGATAAAACCGTTTTTTCAATAATCTTTTGAGCCCTTTTAACATCCGTCATCAATGAAGAACCGGCTTTTGCGGCCAAAACCTTGCGCACGGGACATCCCATATTGATATCAATGCCGCTCGCCCCCAAATCCGTCACCAATTTTGCCGCATCTGAAAATAATTCCGCCTCACCGCCCATCAACTGAACAATCACGGGATAAGGCTCATCTCTGACATCTGCAATGCGATATGTCTTGGCATTTTTAAAAGAAAGCGCATTCACCGCAACCATCTCGGAAACAAGCGAAACTCTGCCCTTTGTGATTTCAAAAACGATTTTGCGCATCGGTTTGTCGGTAATACCGGCCATCGGCGCCATAAAAACCTGATTTTGAAAAAATGACTTCATTTTCAGCTCAATTTACCAAGCGCACGCGCCATAATATAATAGATTTTACCGATTTGAGACCCCGAAATCATCGCAAGCATTGTCTCCGGCTTTTCAGATTGCTCCGCCGCATTTAATAAAATTTCAAATTCATTTAAGTATGAATCAGCCAATTTTCTGAAATCAGGATTTTTTTCATACAAATCCTTGATTTTTAAAATCTCTTTGCGCCCGAGCTTTTTAACCATATGCCTTGCAAAAGCCCCGTGATCGCCGTCATAAAACTTTTTCCACAAATCATCTTCGGCGTCTTTATCAAAAAAGCTGTTCAAATCGATTGAAAGATTTTCAAGCGCCGAAACCATATCACTCAAACGATCCATCACGGTTGAAAGCGAAAGCTCGTGATATCTGTTTTTCATGTCGGCCAAGCGATGCTCTGATTTTAAATTTTGCGCATCAAGTGCCTCAAAATGTGCATCAAAAAGGGCTTTATAATCCCCCATTTTCTTTTGAAAGGCCTTAAAAACATCGCTCGATTTTTGATCTGCCTGTACCAAAGCGACACTGAGTGTTTCAAGTTCTTTTTTCATGGCATTGATATTTTGCGCTGATTTGGTCATTTCTTGATTTTGCGCCACAACAAAATCTGTTCCTTGTTTGCTTTTTGCAATAATCGTATTGGCATTTTCCGACAACAACGTCGCATTTTTTGAAAGCACCGAGCTGACTTCATTAAACTTATCGATAGCCTCAACGCTGCGAATCTTTAAATCATCTACCTTAAACGAAAGATCTTCAGAAAGTGCCCCCATTCTGGTTGATATCTTTTCGGCCGCCTGCTGGATTTGCTCATTTTTCTTTTCGGTTGCACGCACAAAATCAGCAATTTTTTCAACTTCATTTGAAAGCCCGTTCAGCACATTTTCAATATTTTTAATTGCTTCTTCGGATTTTAATGAAAGGCTGTTATTAGCTCCGTCTAAAATCGTTTTGACCTGAGATGAGGCATTCTTTAATGCCCCAATTTGTTCCTTAAAATTAAAGTCAAGCGTTGAGGCCTGATTGACCATTGCACTGACTTCCATACTGATTAGTTTGCCATACTCTCCAAGCTTGTTATCCAAGAAAGTTGCATTTTTATCAATCAAGGCTGATTGTTCTTCGGCCATTTGTTTGTGTGTTTTCAGACTGTTTTCGATATGAGATATACCCGAATCGATTTTTTGATAAATCGCCTCACAATTATCAGCCGTACGCAACATAGATTGCTCAAAACGCTTTGTTTCTCCCGAAAGCATTTCAGATAATTTTGAAAGACTGTTTTTACCCATCACTTCAATTTCGGCCAAATTTGATTTTGTCTGCGCAATATTGCCTTCAGCTTCACTGACCATTGTTTTCAAGTGATCAGCTGTCACCATCGTTTCATCAATCAAAGGATTAAGTTGTTGATAAATTGTGTCTGCCGCATCTTTTAATGCATCCGTATGCGTTTTAAGCTGGCTTGCGCTCTCTCCGGCTTTTGACGACAATTCACGACACAAATCGATGTATTGATTTTTATTTTCATCAACACGGGCCAAATTTTGCTTAGCCGTTTTATCAAGCGCCTGAGAAATTTGTTCAAAATCGTCGGCTTTGGTCTGAAGCTCAGCTTTCAAACTGTCTGTTTGTGCTGACAAAAACTGCAAAGTCGAATTGAGCTCTTCAATCTGATTTTGAAGCGCTTTATTGATGATTTTTGAAAGCAGATTTTCATCATTTGTTTTCAAAAAATGCCCGAGCGTCTGTTCCACAATTTCATTTTGCTTTAAGCTGCTGTAACTTTTTTTAAACAAGATAAGCATCAAAAAGATGACCAGCGGAAAAATAAAAAATCCGGCCAAAAACAGCACAAAATCCGCGGGAAGCAAAGCCGACAAGCTTGTCCAGCCATAAAAAAACTGCATATAAATAAAAACAAATAAAAGCCATACACCACAAATCGCTGACAATGTCTTCAAAAGAGGCTTTTGCGTAGCATTCATATAATTTTCCTGAGGCGTATCTGCCGTATCTTCTAAAAATTGCGGAATTTTTTCAGTCATAAAACAAAACCTTATCTTGTACAAAACACATGCATTTTAAGTCGATTATTTTTATTTTTCAAGACAAATATGCATTTTTCATGCAAAACATTAAATTTTGAAATCTTTTTAAGCAATATTTTATACCAGCCTTAAAAAAATTTCTGCGATTCTGAGGTTTTAACTTTTGCGATGAAAAAGACACCTTATGCTTTAAGTATATATTTTTTATTGCAGAAAAATTTTTTTATCTATATGAAAAAGCGTTATTTTTTTGTATCAAAGCTGGTCAATTTAAACCACCGTTTAATGTCAACAACTTTTTTAATTTTTTTAAAATTTTTTTCATCGCAAAATCAATAACTTAAAAATTTCAAGATTTTTTTGATGGTGGTGAAATTAAACGGTGGTTTTGTTACAATTAGACAAAATGGTATAAAATTTTTTAGAAAGGAAAAAACGATGGCATCAAAAAAAGCAGATGAAATGTTATTTTGGGCAGAAACTGCCAAAGAAACAAAAAAAGCTCTTCAGATGGGGGCAAATGTTAATGCTACACCTTCTTATGTTTGGGGCACATTTCCTTCTTCTGATACAGCTTTGATAGTTGCTAGAACGGCAGAGCAAACAAAACTCCTTCTTGAAGCTGGGGCTGATGTTAATGCGATAGGTTGGCATGGCCGTACAGCCTTAACAAGCGCCCAAACCGCAGAGCAAACAAAGCTCCTTCTTGAAGCTGGGGCTGATGTCAATGCCAGAGAAGATGATATACCAGGAATGTATGTAGGTGAGGTCGAATATGGCAGAACAGCTTTGATAAAAGCCAAAACGGCAGAGCAAACAAAACTCCTTCTTGAAGCCGGTGCTAAAGTCAATATCAGAGCTGGTTTGAATAAGTGTGAAACAGCCTTACGTAATGCTGATAGTGTTGAACAAGCTTTATTGCTTATACGTGCAGGTGCTGATAAGAAAGATTTAGAAAAAAATAAGTTTTTATCTAAAAAAGATATGGTAAAAATTTTAGAATCTCTTCAAAAAGACAAAGAAATTAAGGCGCAAATTAACCAAGCTAAAGAACGCTTGAAAAACAAGCCGAGGCTCAAAGGCGTATCAGGTGTTGTGATTGCAGATGAAATCGCCAAAAAGCAAATTTCGGGCGAGGAAAAGCGTGTTGTGACGCCCGGGGTCGGCAAAGAGCTCCGTCAAGAGATTATGAAAAACTTGAAAAAACAAGTCAAAGAATAATCTTTTCTTGATTATAAAAAAACACACCTCAGCTTCATAGTTGGGGTGGTTTTATTGTGTCTTTGTCGGAGGTAAATAATATTGACAAAGATAGCTCTTTGGAAAAATTGAACACATTGTTAAATATGTAATATAAAAATGATGAATTCAAAGCAGATGAACTAAATATTTTTCTGCTTATTATCAACCCCACCTTATTGGATTAGAACTGGCGACAACAACGTAAAAATATATGTATTTCAATATGTTATATGCAGCGACCACTTTTTCTCATTTTTTTATGCGAGGTATACTTTTTTGCCAAAGGTATACTTTTATGGGCGCAAAAAAGGGCCATACAATTGAATGTTGCCCTCTTGGTACCATAAAAAAAATTATCATTAACTCATTGAAAAATATAATTAAATTATTCTGAGTAAAAAAATAACATAGAAGATATACACTTTCTATGTTATATAAATGGTCGGGACGAGAGGATTACTGCGCTTACGCTTCGTTCACTGCGGCAATCGGTAAAGCCGACCGGCGTCTTTTCATCCGCCTTTGCCTTGTAGTCGAACCTCCTTCCTCGGAGGTTCAAACCCATATTCTAAAATTCAGATATAAAAAAACCGCCGTAAAGGCGGTTTTTTATATCTGGTCGGGACGAGAGGATTACTGCGCTTACGCTTCGTTCACTGCGGCAATCGGCAAAGCCGACCGGCGTCTTTTCATCCGCCTTTGCCTTGTAGTCGAACCTCCTTCCTCAGAGGTTCGAACCCATATTCCAAAATTCAGATATAAAAAAACCGCCATAAAGGCGGTTTTTTTATATCTGGTCGGGACGAGAGGATTCGAACCTCCGACTTCTTGCACCCCATGCAAGCGCTCTACCAGGCTGAACTACGTCCCGTTTAAACAACAACATCATAATTTTTTCTAAATGTGCAAGAAGTCTCCGACTTCTTGTCTTGCTCGTTGCTTTGCACAAGAGCAACTTCGCTTCGGTCACTCGTTTTGTAATTTTTTCTTGCAGTCGCTTCTCGCTCCTTTGGAAAAAACAATACTCAGTTTTTTATATCAAACTTTGCCGACATGCAAGTACTTTTATTTAAAAAGCAACAATTTTTTTAATTGCAATATATGTTTGAAGTACAAGTTGAAGTATTCGGCGAGGTCCCTTTTCCACAATTATTGGTTGTATATTTCAATCCATTAATGCAACAGGCATTATAATAACCGTTCGCCCATTTACATTCAGAATCGGCTGCCGCTTTTCCACCGGGGCAACTTGTATATGTATAGCCGGCATTTTTGCATTGTTGCTGATCACCGACAGAACCGCTTAATCCGATACTTTCCGATGCATCCGGCAAAAAGACAACTCCCGCTTTGCAAGGTATTGAAGCAAGAACACCTGT